>CAYXLY010000512.1:0-3307 GCA_964466005.1 uncultured Spirochaetaceae bacterium
CGAGGCGCCCCTCCCGGCAGCCTGCTCGCCGACATGATCCTCGACGACGCGAGCCCGATCCGCGCCCTCGTCGTCGTGGCCGGGAATCCGCTGCTTTCGATCGCCGGCGGAGAGAAGCTGCGCGCGGCGCTCTCGAGCCTCGACCTCCTGGTGTCCATCGACTTCTACCGCAACGCGACGGGCGAGCTCGCTCACTGGGCGCTGCCTGCGGCCGACTGGCTCGAGCGCGAGGACATGAACTGGTTCGTCCAGGGCGTGCAGCGCGTGCCCTATCTCCAGTGGACCGACCGCGTGGTCGAGCCGACCGGGGAGCGGAAGGAGGACTGGTGGATCCTCTCACGGATCCAGCAGGCCATGGGGCTGCCTTCGCTCTTCGACGTTCCCGGCGGCGATCCCCTGAAGGCGCTCTGGAGCGGCCGGCTCGCGGAGAGCGGAGTCTCGATCGATGCGCTGCGCACGGCCGAGGGGGGCATCCTCCGTCTGCCGGAAGCAGCGCCGGGGGGCTTCCTCGAGCGCGTCGGCGGCCCATCGGGCTTCGACTGCTGTCCCGACCCCCTGCTCTCGACGCTCGAGCGCGCGGAAGAGATCCAGGCTCGGCTCGAGCAGGAGCCGGCCGATCAGCTGAAGCTCATCACGCGGCGCACCCATCACATGATGAACTCCACCCTCCAGAACCTGAAGAGCCTGAAGACCCGCCAGGGCGCCCGTCGCAATCCGCTCTTCATGAGTCCCGCCGACGCCCGCGCTCGCAGCCTCGGTGAGGGGCAGCTCGTGCGGGTGAAGAACGCACAGGGCGAGCTCATCGCCGAGCTCGCCTACGACGATCGGCTTCGCGAGGGCGTCGTCGCGATGTCTCACGGCTTCGGCAACGCGCACACCCCGGGCATGCCCGTCGCGCAGGCCCACCCGGGCGTGAACGTGAACGCGCTCTCACCGAGCGGAGCCGGCAGCTTCGATCCGATCAGCGCGATGGGCCAGCTGACCGGAATCCCGGTCGAGGTCACGCGCGCCTGAGAGGCCCGGAACGTCTCGTCTTCGGCTCGCTGCTGCGATTCATCTGGCGGATCTCTCAGCGAGCGGCTCCGACGACACGGGCACCGGGCGGACCCGATGAGAGAGGAGACGAATGCCATGGACGAGAGCGCCCGGGAGTCCGTCGGTCCCGACCCGACACGACGATTCCGACTCGACGGCAAGGTCGCGCTGGTCACCGGCGGCAGCCGAGGCCTGGGACGAGAGATGGTCCGGGCCTTCGCCCGCTGCGGGGCCGACGTCGTGATCGCCAGCCGGAAGGAAGAGGCCTGCCGCGAGCTGGCGCGCGAGGTCGAGCAGGAGACCGGTCGGCGAGCCCTCGCCGTCGCCTCGCACGTCGGCCGCTGGTCCGACTGCGATGCCCTGGCCGCCCGCGCGCTCGATCATTTCGGCCAGGTCGACGTGCTCGTGAACAACGCCGGCATGTCGCCGACCTATCCTTCGATCGTCGAGATCAGCGAGGCACTCTACGACAAGGTGATGGACGTGAACCTGAAGGGGGCCTTCCGTCTCTCGGCCGTGCTCGGCACGGCCATGATGGAGCGGGGCAGCGGCTCCATCATCGGAGTGAGCAGCGTCGCCGCGAGTCAGGCCTCGCCCTACGAGGTCCCCTACGGTGCGGCCAAGGCCGGACTCCACAGTCTCACCCGCAGCCTGGCCCGCGCCTTTGCGCCGAAGGTCCGCGTCAACTGCATCATGCCGGGCGCCTTCCTCACCGACATCAGCAAGGCCTGGTCGCCCGAGATGATGGCCGGACTCGAAGCGATGACGCCGATGCATCGAGCCGGCCGTCCGGACGAGATCGTCGGCGCCGCCCTCTATCTGGCGAGCGACGCCTCGAGCTACACGACGGGATCGATCCTGAAGGTCGACGGCGGGACGGCCTGGGGCACGGGCTGAGCGGCGAGCGCTCCCTGGCCTGGAGACGGGCCGCGAGACCGAGTCGCGGGAAGATCCGCGAGACAGAGCCTCGAGATCGGATTCTGGAGAAGAGGCTCGGGAGGAATGGTAGCGGTGGGCGGACTTGAACCGCCGACCTACGGCTTATGAAGCCGCCGCTCTAACCGACTGAGCTACACCGCCCCGTTCTCGTTCTGCGTCTCTTCTCGTCGCCGATCGGTCGTCGCCGAGCCGCTCGCGCGGAATTCCGCTGGGCCTCGTCGGATCGCCTTCGATCGTCTTCGACCTGCGATCGTCATCGAAGTCATCGAAGGAGTCGACGCGAGGATCCGGGCCCGCCGCGGAGGGCCTGCCCCGTGCGGCCCCCGCACCGGCGGGAGATTAGCGCACCTCTTCGTCGAGCCCACCGTCTCTCCGGCTCTCGAGCAGCTCGCCGACGGCCGCTTCGAGCAGCTCGATGCGCTCGACGAGCGAGTCGAGCTCGGCCGCGGGAAGGCCGACGCGGCCAGCCCCCGTCGCTCCAGGCGCAGGGGCGACCGCCTCGCCGCGGGCGAAGCGGCTCACCTTGCCGGCCAGCTCGTCGAGATCGGGGATGATCTCCCCGATGCTGCCCGAGTGGACGAAGATCTCGCGCAGGGGCTCGCGCTCCGCATCCGGGACGACCGGCGAGCACTGGACGTCGAGGCTCGCGCCCTTCCCGAAGCGAGTGAAGGAGCCGAAGAGCACGTAGTCCGCGTCCGCGCCGCGCCCGGCCTCGAGCGCCTTCTCGAGCTGGGTCGTCCCTCGCGCGGGATCGTCCACGCGGATCAGCTCGAGGGCTCCGATCCGGGAGAAGCGAGCGGAGAGCATGTCCGCCAGACCGCCCCGGACGTAGTCCGGCGGCTCGGCGCTATGCACGACGATCGGGAGCATCAGGAGGCGGGGCGGGTCGCCCTCTGCCGCCGCGGCCTCGAGGCCTCCCAGAAGCCCTCCGGGCAGCCCGCCCAGGGCGTGGATCGCCGTCGCCCCGAGCGTCGCCAGCAAGAGCGTCCAGCAGGTCGAGCGTCGGCTCCCCCCGCCCCCTCGCAGGCGCAGACGGGCTCGCGGACGAACGCAGGACATCGAGTGGGCTCCTCCTCCTCGGCGAGCATCCGAGGCGGTCGGAGTCTCTGGAACTTGATCGGGGGAGTCAAGCGCGCTCGGCAGCCTGCCGCGCGTCGTGCTCGCCCTTCGACGCGCTGGAGCCCGGAAGCCGCACGTGGAAGGTCGAGCCCACCCCGGGCGTGCTCTCGACCTCGATGCGCCCGCCATGATCGGCGACGATCTGATGGGAGATCATCAGGCCGAGCCCGGTGCCCTTGTCGGGATCCTTGGTCGTGAAGAAGGGGTCGAAGAT
>CAYXLY010000513.1:0-3300 GCA_964466005.1 uncultured Spirochaetaceae bacterium
TAGCGGCCCTTGTACTGGCGCCGGAGCCCGAGGTCGAGCTCGCGCGGGGTGTGCAGCTTCTGCCGGAGCCAGAGCGGCATCCCCATCAGGAAGAGCTTGAAGCCCCGGGGCGCGTAGGCGATGTAGGTCTCGAGGAGCCGGTCGAACTTGAGCAGCGGCTTGTCGTAGAAGGTGACGAGATCGAGGTCGGAGGCAGAGAGGCCGCCGGACTCCAGGCAGAACTCGACCGCATTGCCGGGGAAGCGGTAGTCGTGCTTCTTTCGCGTGAAGCGCTCTTCCTGGGCGGCGGCCACGATCCGACCGTCCTGGACGAGACAGGCTGCGCTGTCGTGGTAGTACGCCGAGATGCCTAGGATGTTCACTGTCGTCGAGCCTCTCTGATTCACTTCCCGAGTCTTCCCGTACTCCCGGGGCTTCCCGTCCTCGCGCTTCACCGTCATTGCCCGTCTGAGCGTGCCACCCTTTTCAGCCGGACCTTCCTGTTCCAGCCGGACCTTCGTGCCGGAGGGGCGGAGGGTCGGCAGGCTGGAGCCCTCGGAATCCGTGCCGCTGGAGGGTAGCCGATCCCTCGCGGCCGATCTCGATGGGCTCTCGTCTCTTCTCCTCTTCGGCAGCGCTCGGGCGCTTCGAGCCGCTGGCGGGCCCCTCGAGAGGGTCCCCTGGAGTGAGTGTCTGGACGCCGCCATTGGGTGACGGCGATCGGTGACGCTGGAAGGGGGATCGGTCCGACGTCGCGCTCACCGTAGAGAAAGTGGGATCACCCCGAGCCGTCCTTCTCCCGCTCGCCTCGCCCTGTTGCGTGATGCCGCGCGGTCTCGCGCCCGATCGGCAGCTCCGCGGCAGGCTGGCTGCGTCCGGTCGCGAGAGCGTCGCCGGCGCATTCCTCCCGGGCCGATCCCGCCTCCGAGTCGTCACTCGGGCGTCGCACGGGAGGCTCAATCCTTGCGGAAGAGCTCCTCGAGGTCCGAGAGAGCGCTCGAGCGCGTCCCCTCCTCGCTTCCGAGGCCGCTGGCCGGTCGGAAATACTCACAGCGATTGGCCCGGTCGCGGTCCAGGATCCGCTCGGCGCTGGACTCCCGGCATTCGTTGTAGGCGCTCGGATCGTGATGCGCACAGCTCAGGCACACGTGCAGGTCGGCACCGCATCGGTCGCACACGTCCCGGAAGCCGATGGACTCGCCCGTGGCCAGAGGGATCTCGGACTGGCAGGCGTGGCAGTGCATGAAGACAGCCTGCTCCAGAATCGAGCCGAATGCCATCGGAGCGGCTCCCCTTCTCGAAGGGACGGGGAGAGCTCGCCCGGCGGGGGTGGCCTGCGTGCGGGGCCTGGCCCGGCGGCCGGGAGGCTCGGCGGTCCGGACGAGGCCGGTGCGGCGGAGCCGAGCGCGTCTCCGGCGGCTCCGCGACGTATGAGTCCAGTTTCGGACCGCCGCGACCGATGAAGCCCGCGTGATGTTCGAACAGAAGCCGCCCATCCGATCGACCCAGGAAGACATCGCCGAGCTGGCCGAGGACATCGATCGCTTCGTGATCGGTCTGGCCGAGCGGATCGACGAGATCCAGGACGCGGAGCTCGCGCGCGCCGCCACCCGGGTGGCCGAGCTGGCCCGACAGCTGGCGACCGAGTCCGACCGACTCGGCTATCCCGACATGGCGCTCAGCGCCAAGTCCGTCGCGATGGCGGCCGAGGACGATGCCCTGGCCGAGCTCCAGGAGACCATCATCGAGCTCACGGAGCTCGCCCAGCGAATCCGTCGCGGCCATCGCGGCGCCGCTTGACCGATCGCGCTGTCCCGGCGCTCCGCACGGCCCACGACGATTCCTAGACGAAGAACCAGAGAGAGAGCGGCGAGCCGTCGGGCTCCCGGAAGAGCTCTCCTCCCCAGATGGCGAGGCCCAGCAGGGAAGCGTTGGTCACACCGTGCACGAGCATGATCGAGCCGAGGCTCTTGCGGCGATAGAACCAGAGATTCGAGAGCAGGATCCAGGGGACGCAGACCCACCACTCCCAGGGCACGTGTCCCAGGGTGAAGACCACGGTCGTCACGAGCGCGCTCCGGCGCGAATAGCGCGCGATCGGTTGATCGCGGAAGTCGCGGTCGCTCTCCCAGACGTCGGCGATCCGCATCACGAAGCTCCGGATGAAGAGCTCCTCGAAGATCGGCGTCACGATCGCATAGCCGAAGAGGCGCAGCACCAGAATCAGCGGCACCAGAGCCTCGCCGGCCATCGTCGGATCGAAGGCTCCGCCGGGCTCCGGTCGCAGGCCGGGAAGCAGGAGATAGGGCGCGACCCAGACGACCGTGAGCGCGAGCCCGACGCCCACGTCCTGCAGGCCACCCAGGACGCCGATCTGCGCGCCCTCCCCCCGCCACTCCGGATAGGCGCCCTGCCGTCGGAACCAGAGGATCAAGCCGAGCGTGAGGGCCGGCTTCAGGAAGAGCATCCAGGGATCGGCCCCCTCCGGCAGCCGCGCGCCGAGCTCGGAGAGGAGCAGGAATCCCACGTAGGGCGCGACATAAGGCCACCAACCGTGGCCCTCGTGATCATCCGGCGCCATCGGGCGAACCTCCAGCCTGCGCTCAGCGCGGCAGTCCGATGATCTTGCCGGCCTCGACCGCGGTCGCGACGGGCCTTCCCATCTCGGCACAGAGCGCGACCGCCTCTTCGACGAGCTGCAGGTTGCTCGGTGTCCGGTCTCCGGCATGGTCCTCCAGCCCGACCCGGAGATGGCCTCCTCGCTCGAGGGCATGCCGCGCGACTTCGCCGTCCCAGGGCTCGCCCGAGACGACCGCGACCGACCACGGGATCTCGAGATCCCCGAGCATCTCCAGATAGACGTCGAGCGAGGACCGGCGCGGGGGAAGGCCGAAGAGCAGGTCGATCGCGTCCCCACCCCGATGACTGCGCTCTCCTCCGAAGTAGAAGCGCAGGAAGGCGCCGGTCGGGAGGGCGCCCGCCTTCGCCCGCGCCGTGACCGCGCGCAGGAAGCCCGGCTCGAAGATCGCCATGCCCGGGCCGAGTCCCAGCCGCTCGCAGAGCTCGAACTTGTAGGCCACGTCGGAGGGCGAGTTGGCGTAGACCCAGTGCGCGGGGAGCGGGATCCCCTTCTCGTCGGTCGGGATCAGGTTCACCGACCCGGGATCGACGAAGCCCATGCGCAGCGGGAAGGCCTTCGCGATCGCCTCGAGATGACTCGTCTTCTCCTCGATCGAGTCGGCGAACACCAGAGTCGGATAGAGGATCGCGTCGGGATGGCGTGCGTGGATCGGCTCGAAATGATCGAGATAGGCGCGTGCG
>CAYXLY010000514.1:0-3289 GCA_964466005.1 uncultured Spirochaetaceae bacterium
CGAAATGACTTCAACGATCGTCCGCCGGCATGATACCCTCCCATGTGGGAGGGGAGTCGGAGCGGATTCCCAATGGGTCCGCCGACCCCAGGCGCCGGAAGATCGCTCGGCATCTTCCGCTCGAGAGGAATCGGGTCCCGGCGCTCGGCAGACGACCGACGCGCCGGGTGCGCAACGGCGACGAGGAGGGCCACGGTGTCCAGATCGATGCGACCGGGTGGAGTCGGTGAGAGCGAGGCGTCGGACCCCAGACCCCGGAGACGTCTGCAGGCCCTGGCGGAAGATCCCGCACTGGCGAAGCGCTTCGAGCGGCTTCGCGACATCAGCCGGCGGGTTCGCAGCTCCGAATATCATCTCACGAATGCTTGCAACATCCGCTGCGAGGGCTGCTGGTTCTTCGCCTACGACTTCGACCAGAAGACGCGGGAGCCCTCCGATCTCGAGACCTGGCGTCGCTTCGCGCGGAAGGAGGCGGAGCGCGGAGTCACGGCGGCCCTGCTGATCGGAGGCGAGCCCACGCTCCATCCCGATCGCATCGCGGTCTTCACGGAAGCGATGGATTACGTGACGATCTCCTCCAATGGCTTGAAGGAGTTCCCGAGCGAGGGATTCGAGAACGTCGCGATCGCCCTGACGCTCTTCGGCGGGGTCGGGCTCGACGATCGCATGCGGGCGATCAAGCCGAATGGAAGCCGCTTCAGCGGACTCTTCGAGCGCACGCTGCTCAACTACAAGGACGATCCCCGGGCGACCTTCATCTATGCCATCGACCCCTCGGCGACGGATGCCATCGAGGAGACGGTCCGGCGGATCGGCGACAACGGGAACCTGGTCTCCTTCAACTACTATTCCGAGCACGGCAGCGACGAAGCGATCCGGCGGGACGGAGAGGCGCGTCTTCTCGACGAGGCCTTGCGCGTCGCCGAGAGGTATCCCGAGACCGTGCTCTCCCACCCCTACTACATCCGGGCGCTGATCACCGGCCGGACGGAGTGGGGAGAGTTCGGATACGAGAGCTGTCCGAGCATCAGCGTCGACCATCCGGCCCATGCGGAGCGGCTGCGTAACGGCAACCCGGTCCTTCCGGGCTTCAACGCCTACACGGCGGATACGGAGGAGGTCGCCTTCTGCTGCACCTCCGGGCATTGCGAGACCTGTCGCGACAGCCAGGCGGTCCACAGCTGGCTCGTGACGAACGTCCGCCGCTTCATGCGGATGGAGGGAGGGCTCGCGCTCTGGATCGAGCTCGCGGAGAGCTACTGGAAGCAGTTCGTGTGGTCTGAGCTGCACCGAAGCCGAGCCACGTAGACTCCATGAGCTCGGCCTCTCCGGACCTCATCGCGCCCGAGACCTTCGGTCGGCTCCATCCCCGAGCGATCACCGATCGCGACCGCATCGCCTCGCTCCTCGAGGGCTGGCGGAGAGCCGAGGTGCTGCTGCGACGCGGCACCAACCAGGCGATCCAGCGGGAGCTCGCGACCGTCGTCTCGGTCGGAGACGGAGAGGCGGAGCTGTCCTGCACCGACTTCGGCCCGATCGACCGCTTCCTCTTCCTCTCGGCAGAGTTCGAAGGCATCCCGTACTTCTGCAGCGCCCAGGTCCGGGATGCCGGCGAAGGCGAGTCCCGATCCGAAGGCGGAAGGCGGCGCGTCCGGATCTCCTGGCCCGCGGTGATCTATCGAGCGGAGCGGCGGGACCGGGCCCGTCGGCCGGCGGAGCAGCAGCGCCAATGGGTCCGGCTGGTCCGCCGCGACGGGCGCGATTGCGAGGCGAGGATCGTCGACGTCTCGGGTGACGGTCTCGGGGTGGTGCTTCCGGAGAGCGAGAGCCTGAAGCCCGGTGAGGGGATGGAGATGCGGCCTGGCAGCCGGGATCTCGATCGTCCGGGAAGCTGGGCCGTCGTCCGCAACCAGCGCGAGGATCGGTCTCGTCGAGGCTGGAGGCGGATCGGGCTCTCCGTTCTTCCGGAGCCGCCTCGGGCGCCGCTGCCCGGTGAGCCCGCCTCCGACGTGCTCTCCGCGCTCGGTGGGCTGATCCCCGCTGCCGAGGACTTCGTTCTTCCCGAGCAGCCGGAGGTCGTGCATCTGCGCGATCACCGCGGCGAACGGATCGTCGGGCTTCTCGATCGGGTCGGGGAGAGCCGCGGCGCCCCGGCCGTGATCCTGCCCTCCGCGTGGGGCAAGACCAAGGAGACCCTCTCGGGCCTCGCGGCCACCCTGCTGGCCAGCTTCGCGACGGCAGGGCTTCCCGTCTCGGTCCTGCGCTTCGACGGGATCCGCAAGCGAGGCGAGTCCGACAACGACGTCGGCTGCGAGGATCCCGCTCTGGGCAACCTCCACTACACCTTCACGCAGGGCGCGACGGATCTCCTGGCGGCGCGCTTCCTTCAGGAGGAGCGGGGCGCGGGTCCGGTCGTGATCGTGAGCTTCAGCGTCGCCTCCGTCGAGGCCCGGCGGGCGCTGGTGCTCGATGGAGGGGAGCGCTTCGCGGGCTGGGTGAGCGTGGTCGGCGCCACGGATCCGCAATCGCTGATCCGCGTCATCTCCGGCGGCGTCGACTATCTGGCCGGCGCCGAGCGGGGCGTTCGTTTCGGACGCCAGGACGTTCAGGGGCTGCTCCTCGACATCGACCATACGGCGAGCGAGGCGCTGGGGAGCCGGATCGCCTTTCTCGAAGACGCGCGCCGGGACTTCGCCGCGATCCGCTGCCCGCTGACCTGGATCACCGGGACCCACGATGCGTGGATGGATCCGCGGCGGATCGAGGACGTCCTGTCCTTCGGACCGCGCGCGGGAAGGCGCCTCATCACCAGCGAGACCGGACATCAGCTCAAGAGCAGTCGCGAGGCCGTCGAGATCTTCGGCATCGTCGCCTCGGAGTGCGCGCGGATGCTGGGAGGCGGCGAATCCATCCGGCCCGTGGCGCCGGATCCCAAGGCGCTCCGTCGGCGCCAGCGCGCGGAGCGGGCCCGATTGCGGGAGTCCGAGCAGAGGCCCGACCTGCGAGCCTTCTGGAAGGACTATCTGGTCGGCAAGGACGAGAGCCTCGGCATGGAGCTCGTCACCGAGACCTCGGCCTATCGATCCCTCATGCGGGACCAGATCCAGGCCCTGGCGCTCGACGCGACCTCGGATCTCAGCGTGCTGGACCTCGGGAGCGGCGTCTCGACCTTCGCCCGTGCCCTTCACGAGACCGGCCTCGACCTCGGGCGGCTCCGCGTCTTCGCTCTGGACTACGTCCTCGAGGCCATCCGTCGCGGCCGGCGCGCCCTGCCCGCCGGATCCTCCCT
>CAYXLY010000515.1:0-3283 GCA_964466005.1 uncultured Spirochaetaceae bacterium
GGATCCCGTGCTCTGCGGCCTCGAGCGCCGAGCAACGCGTCAAGGCCATCACGCCGGCCTTCGCGGCCGCATAATGAGCCTGACCCTTCTGCGCGCGCCAGCCGAGCACGGACGCGTTGTTCACGATCACGCCCGCGCGGCGCTCCATCATGTGGGGAAGGATCGCCCGGGTCATCCGGAACACGCTGTGCAGCGTCACGTCGATCACGCCGAGCCACTGGTCGTCGGTCATCTCCACGACCGGAGCCTCGCCGCCCAGCCCGGCATTGTTGATGAGCACGTCGACGTGCCCCATCGACTCGATGGCCGCGGCCACGAGCGCCTGCACGTCCTCTTCCTGCGTCACGTTGCAGAGCCGTCGCCCCACCGACTGGCCCGAGATCTCCTCGAGCTTCCCGGCCGCCTCTTCGACCCGCTTCTCGTGGATGTCGCTGATGAAGAGCCGAGCCCCCTCTTCCGCGCAGCGCTGCGCGGTCGAGAAACCGATTCCGGCCCCCGCAGCCGCGGTCATCAGGACGTTCTTCCCGCGAAGGAGATCGTGTGCGGGGACGTAGGGGGGCGGCGGAAGCCTGGACATGGATTCCCTTTCCGGGGTCGGATCGACCGGACGCTCGGGCGGCCCTCGCCTAGCGGGGCTCGCGCGGCAGTCCGAGGACGCGTTCGGCGATGATGTTTCGCTGGATCTGGTTGGAGCCGGCGTAGATGGTATCGGACCGCGTGAAGAGGAACATGCGTTGCAGTCCGCTGAGCTCGTAGGGCGCCCCTTCCGCGACCTCCGCCTCGGGACCCAGGACGTCCATCGCGAGCTTGCCCAGGTCCCGGTGCCAGGAGGCCCAGAAGAGCTTCGAGATGCTGGCCGCCGGCGGAGGCTCGGCGCCCTCGTCGACTCCGGCCAGGGTTCTCAGTGCGTGATAGCGCTGGAGTCGGAGTCCCATCCAGGCCTGCGCGATGCGCTGACGGATGAGCGGATCCTCGGCCCGACCGTTCTCCTTCGCGATCGCGATGATCTCGTCGAGCTCGTTCTGGAAGAGCATCTGCTGACCCAGGGTGGAAGCGCCTCGCTCGAAGGCGAGCGTTCCCATCGCGACCTTCCAGCCGCCGTTCACCTCGCCCACGACGTGGCCGGCATCCGTCTTCGCGTCGCTGAAGAAGGTCTCGCTGAACTCGGAGTCCCCCGTCATCTGGACGATCGGACGCACGTCCACCCCCGGCTGGTCCATCGGCACGAGCAGATAGGAGATGCCGCGATGCTTGGGCTGGGCTGCGGGGTCCGTTCGACAGACGACGAAGCTCCAGTCCGACCACTCGGCTCCGGAGGTCCACACCTTCTGTCCGTTCACGACCCACTCGTCTCCGACGAGCTCGGCCCTCGTCTGCACGTTCGCGAGATCCGACCCCGCCCCGGGCTCCGAATAGCCCTGACACCAGATCTCGTCGCCGGAGAGGATCTTCGGGAGGAAGCGGCTCTTCTGCGTCTCCGAGCCGAAATGGATCAGGGTCGGTCCGAGGAGCGTCTCGCCGATGTGACCGACGCGGCCCGGTCCGCCGGCCCGGGCATACTCCTCGTGGAAGATCATCTGCTGGGTGAGCGTGCAGCCACGGCCGCCGACCTCCTTGGGCCAGCCGATCCCGATCCATCCTGCCTCGCCCAGACGCCGCTCCCAGGCATGCCGCTCCTCGAAGAGGGCATGCTCGTCGCCCGGCCCCCCTCGCCCCTTGACGACCTCGAACTCGTCCTTGAGGTTCTGGGTCAGCCACTCGGCGACCTCGCGGCGAAAGGCTTCGTCTTCTTCGGTGAATCGCGCGTCCATGGGATCGGCGGCCCTCTGGCTGTGGAGGTTGGCTGCGTGCTCTCGGCTCCCGCCCGGCGGAAGACAGGGTGGCAGATCGCAGACGATCCGGCCCGGTCGCGCGTGGAGCCGCCCTGGACCTTACGATACGATACGACCCGTATGCAATACCCTTCGGGGAAGTCGGGCGTCCCGGAGCCCGGAGGACTCATGATCGAGGCAGCGACGCTCTGGCATCTGATCGAAGCGCGGGCCCAGGCGACTCCCGAGCGACGCATGGCCGTGGATCAGGCGGGTCGGGAGCTCGACTTCGCCGGCTATCGCGACGCCGCGCTTCGCGCCGCTCGGGGCCTCCACGCCCTGGGAGTCGGGCCGGAATCGGTCGTCGCCTGGATGCTTCCGACCCGATTGGAGACCCTGATCCTGGTGGGCGCCCTCGCCCGCCTCGACGCCATCCAGATTCCCATTCTTCCGATCTTCCGCCAGCGCGAGCTCCGCTTCATCGTCGGACAGTGCCGACCGCGACTGATGGTGACGCCGTCCGTCTGGCGGGGCTTCGACTATGCGGAGATGGCCCGCGAGATCGCCGCGGAGCACCCGGATCTCACGCCCCTCGTCCTCGATGCATCGCTGCCCGACGATCCGGATGCTCCGCTTCCGCCGCCCCCGACCGCTCGACCGCCGGCGGAGCTCCCGATCCGCTGGATCCTCTATACGTCGGGCACGACCTCCCATCCGAAGGGCGTGCAGCATACGGACGCCTCTCTCTGGGAGGCCGCCAGGGCGATGAGCCTCGGGCTGCAGCTGCGCGAGGACGATCGCGTGGCCTTCGTCTTTCCTCTCACCCACATCGGCGGAATCAACTGGCTCCAGGCCGGGCTGGCGGTGGGCTGCAGCCATATCGTGATCGAGAGCTTCGCCGATCCGGAGACGATTCCCACGCTCGCGCGAGAGGGCGTCACACAGGCCACCGCGGGCACGGTCTTCCACGAGGCCTATCTCGCTGCCCACCGAAGAGCCCGGCCCGGCCCGCTCTTCCCCGACGTCCGGGCCTTCCCCGGCGGAGGGGCCCCGAAGCCGCCTCGGCTCCACACCGACCTGCGCGAGGAGATGGGTGGAGCGGGGATCATTTCCGGCTATGGCCTGACCGAGTGTCCGATCCTCTCGATGAACCGGGTGGGGGACGACGACGAGAAGCTCGCCCGGACCGAGGGGAGACCGTCGAGCCCCGGCGTGGACCTCCGGGTCGTGCGCCCGGATGGCTCTCGCGCCGGCCCCGGCGAGGAGGGCGAGCTCCGCGTGCGGGCTCCCCAGCTCTTCCGCGGCTACGTCGACGCCAGCCTCGACGAGGCGGCCTTCGACGAGAACGGCTACTTCCGGACCGGAGATCTCGGCTTCGTCGACGAAGACGGCTACGTGGTCCTCACCGGCCGCCTCAAGGACGTGATCATCCGCAAGGGAGAGAACATCCCGGCCAAGGAGGTCGAGGATCT
>CAYXLY010000516.1:0-3282 GCA_964466005.1 uncultured Spirochaetaceae bacterium
CGATTCGCTGCCGCCCGCCATCCGCCATCCGTCATTTGCCATCCGCCATCCGCCTCCCGCCCGCTCCGAACGCGAACGGCCCCTCTCCTCTCATCCGGATTTCATCGAGCCGGCCGAGCCTTCGGACTCCCGGGTCGCGTTCGACCCCTTGGACCCCGCGGAGCCCGAGCCCCCGGAGCCGGCCCCACCGCCGAGCAGCTCGATCCGGCTGTCGACGTCGAAGATGCCGGCTGCGGACCGTGCGGTCTCGATCGCCTCACGCTCCTGCTCCCGGCTCTCGACCCGGCCGTGCAGGGTCACGGTGCCATGGCTCACGGCGACCCGGATGGCGACGTCGTCGAGGGCCTCGTTCTCGAGCAGCGCGCCCTGGACCACCCGGAAGAGCGCCACGTTCGTCTCTCGGTCGTCCACCTCCCGACTGACCCGCTGCAGCTCGTCCTGGGCCTTCGCGAGCTCCTCCCGAGCCGTCGCGAGCTTCTCCTTCGCGCTCTCGACGCCCTCGCGCTTGTCCTCGACCTTCCGGGCCAACGACTTCAGCTGCTGCTGGGCGTCGACGAGCTTCTGGCGAGCCGAGACCGGGTCCCGGACGTCGGCGTCCTCCGGCGGCGTCAAGGTGGCCTCGGGCTCGACCGCAGACGACTCCGTCTGCTGAGCCGACTCTTCCTCCTCATCCGATCCACAGGCGAGCGCGGTGACCGCAAGGACAAGGGCCAGAGTCGGGACGAGAGCGCGCAGCCCCACCCCGCGCGGAGCCGACCGGGGCTGAGGCCCGGGGTCGGGGCGCGGACCGGGATCCGGCGGAAACGGGTCCGGGCCCGGCGGAGACGGATTGGGAGGCGGATCGGGGTCCGGCACCGGGCCGGGCGGTCCGGTCGCCGCGCCCCTCGTCTCCGCGCGCGTCTCCGCGCACCGCGCCACCGGCGGGTGCCCGTGATGTCGCGCTCGCGCTCGCGCTCGCGCTGACTCGAAATGACTCTTGCGTGCTTCTCGCATCTTCACATCCTCGATTCCGGGGTCGACGTCCGCGGCGATCGGCGCAGGACGCCGGCTGCCCGGGCCCTTCGCCCAGCCGACCGGCCGTGGCATGCGACCTCGGTAGGCTCACCGCAGCCCCGCCGACCTCTCCTGGTCGTTCCCTGGGCTCGATGAGGAGGAAAGCAAGCGACGTGCCATCGCCCCGTCGCCGTAGGATCGGAGGCTTCGCGGGATTCTTTGTCGGATTCGACATGGATCCGTCACGGAGCCTGCCGATACTGCGGCCGTCGGAACGGCGTCCGACCGAGCACCCCCTCCTCGGACCGGTGAACGTCGAGCCCGATCGACTGAGGAGACTGCGATGAGCACGGCAACGAGTTCATTGGAGCAGGCCGACCCGTCCGAGGCAACCGTCTCGATGCCGCTCGGACACGGCCGTCGTCTGGCGGCCGATGCGGTCTGTCTCCTTCACATCGGCGTCGTCGGCTTCGTGATGACCTGCTGGGCGCTTCCGATCGCCCCGCTCTGGTGGCTGATGCTGGCGCTGGCGCCGCTCATGCACCTGCAGTGGCGGATGAACGACGACCGCTGCCTGCTCTCGGACCTCGAGACCCATCTTCGCCGGATGCCCCCGCCTGAGGCAGCGACTCCCGATCCCGAGCGGACCTTCATCGGCCGACTGCTGAGACCCGTCTTCGGCCCCGTCCCGATGAGCGTCGTCGACGGCCTCTCCTACGGAGTCCTGTGGGCGTCCTTCTCCGGCTGCGCAGCGCGACTCGCGGCCGGCTGATGCAGCAGGCCTGGGCACGAGGCGCATCGCAGCGAATCGCCCGGGAGGCGCGGAGCTTCAGCACGCACCCGCGCGATCGGACGCCGCTGACGCCTTCTCGGCGCGCTCGCCTCGAGCACTACGAGGACGAGATGACCGAGAAGCTCCGATCGGTCCTCGAGTCGCGCGTCGAGCGGGTCGCCGTCGTCTCCCGCGCCGGCTCGGACCTCTCCCGCTTCCGCTTTCGCGGCGAGATCCCACGCTTCACGCACAGCGCCTTCGCGATCCGCGAGCCCGTCGGCTGGCGGCTTCGGCACGTGCTCAATACCCACGCCGGTCCCGAGGGCCATCTCTACGTACAGGATCTCGAGGCCTTCGCGCGGGACGATCCCTGGGAGTACCGCTTCGAAGTCCTCGTTCCGACTGCCGCGATCCAGGACGGACTGGCCCGAGCCTTGACGACCCGGCTCCCGACGCATCTGCACGAGACGCGCTACAGCGCCATCGCGTTCCCCGGGTCGCTTCGCTATCAGCAATCGAACCAGTGGCTGCTCGAGGTGATGGCGGCCCTCCAGCAGCCCGGGACGCGCCCGTCCCGACCCGCGGCGCAGGCCTTCCTCAGGAGCCGAGGCCTGCGACCGAGCGTGATCGAGAAGCGAGCCCTGGCGGGCTTCGTCGGACAGTGGGCCTATCGACTGCGCGCACGCAACGCGCGCTTCGACGATCACCCGATGGGCGCCCGGGCTCGGGGGCACTTCGCCTTCGTGAGCTCGACGACGGTCCGCGACTTCCTGGCCGACAACGATTGGCTCGCCGACCGCATCGAGCTCTGCCAGGGCCTGATCGCCGGCGCCCCCTGCCCCGACGAGCCGGTCCAGGGCTCCCTCGGCTTCTGAAGCAGAGGCCCATCGCGAGCTCGTCCTTCGCCACTCCGGTGCGGGCCGCCGCGCGACTCCGCCCCCGGGCCGACCTCGAATTCCGCCTTCACGCAGGCTGGGTCACAAGAGCCTCGGTTGCTCCGAGGCTCCAGAGCTCCGATCACGGTCGCGAGCGTCAGCCCTGGCGGCGACCGCGCGCGCTGCGAGTCACACCGAGGCCGGTGAGACCGAGCAGGAGGAGCGTCGCCGTGCCGGGCTCCGGGACGGGCGTGAACGTCGTGGTCGCGACGCCGAAGGCGGTATCGGTGAGGTCCGGAGCGCCGAGCTCGGTCGTGAGCACGCCCGCCGCGGTCTCGGTCACGATGAGCTCCAGACCGCCGATGCTCAGCGTACTGTCGAGACCCTGGCACGGATCGGCGAGGCTGCAGACCTTGTTGATCGCGAGGATCGGCGCATTCACGTCGAAGCCCGGCGACAGGACGTCTGCGAAGACGAGGCCGCCGGCCGCGTCGATGACGAAGTTGCTGAGCGAGACCGTGGTCCCGCCCGCGCCGATCTCGAGCAGTGCGCCGTCGTGGAAGACTTCACCCGTCCCCAGGTCCACCGTGGTCACGAGATCGGAAGAGCACACGTCTGAACTCCAGTCACTCCGGAGAATCT
>CAYXLY010000517.1:0-3270 GCA_964466005.1 uncultured Spirochaetaceae bacterium
GCAGGGCGATCGGGCCCTCGGTGCAGACCCGCAGACAGGCGGCCTTCGTGCGGAAGACCCCCCGTCGCGCGTCGACGAGACCGAGCTCCTTCAAGCGCTTCTTCAGGAACTGCCAGGCCGTCTCCTGCTCCTCGCTGGGCGCGCACTCGCCGCCGACGCAGAGGAAGATGTGCCGTCGATAGTCCTCGAGATGCAGCTTCTTCGAGACGCGTTCGAGGCGAGCGGTTGCCGGGGCTTCTTTGGACATGTTCGTCGTCGGGCCTGATCCTGGGTCTGTCGGAGGCAGCGATGTACAGTGCGAGGGCGCGGGTCTCTCGAGGCCGGCCAGGCCCTCTCGCCAGCCAGTGTAAGGGCCGCGACGCGAGGAGCAAGATCGAGTGCCGTCCCGAACGCCCGTCCCCGAGTCCGTGCCCGAGGAGAGGCGCCGCGCCGAGCTGGTCTTCGCCATCGGTCATGAGATCGCCAACGAGCTCGGCGCCATCCGCCTGCAGGCTCATCTGCTCGACGACGAGCTGGGGCCCCGAGAGCTGGCCGAGGCCTCCGTGGCCATCGACGGGCTCGCGGCGCGCTGTGCGCCGCTGCTGGCCCTGCTGAGACCGGTCCTGACGGACGAGACCGCGCCGAGACCGGGCGACGAGGCCTGGCGCGGACTGCTCGGCCGGATCGAGCAGGAGGTTCGGGACGAAGGCACGCGGGCGGTGCGATTCGAGATCGACTCCGGAGCGACCGGAGTGGCACCGACGCCCGACGTCGATTGGCTCCATCCCCTCGCGATGGCCCTCGTGCAGACGAGTCTGGCCCAGGCCGCTCCCCGGGGTCGCGTTCGGATGCGCCTCGAGCAGCGTCTCGAGAGTGTCGAGGGGCGAGATCGAGTCTCAGAGGCGCCGGGAGGGAGTTCGGAAGACGGAGTCGCACGGCTGCTCGTGCTCGAGGACGATGGCCCCGAGGAGGACCTCTCCGAGTGCGCGGCGCGTCGGGGGCGGCCCCTCGTCGTCGGGATCGCACGCCTGCTCCTCGGCGGAATCGGCGGTCGCGTCGAGACGGGGCGGAGCGACGAGACGACGCGGATCGCGCTCGTGTTTCCCGAGCCTGGATCGCCGCGGCCGAGGGGCCTGCGAGATCTCCGCTAGGCGGCGAGTCGCTCGGACTCCGCCGCGACCGGTGCCGGCTGCAGCACGCGAGCGGGGGGCTCGCGGATGGCCCAGACCAGACCGACGGCCTGGAGGCCGCGCAGGACGTAGTACGTGACGTCGATCTCCCACCAGAAGAAGCCCTGGCGGGCGGAAGCCATGTAGTGATGATGATTGTTGTGCCAGCCCTCACCGAGCGTGAGCAGGGCGAGGAGCCAGTTGTTGCGGCTGTCGTCGCCCGTCTCGTAGCGCTGGGATCCCCACCGATGAGCCAGTGAGTTGATGGTATAGGTGGCGTGCCAGAGGAGCGTCGTCGAGACGCAGAAGCCCCAGACGAGGGTCGAGAGGCCTCCGACGGCGAAGCAGGAGGCCGCGAGAGCGAGCGGCACGACCGCGTGCCAGCGGTCCAGCCAGACCAGCTCGGGGAAGGCGGCCAGGTCGGGAATCCGGTCGAGCTCCGTCTGCGACCATCGCCGATCGAAGATCCAGCCCTGATGGGCGTGCCAGAACCCCTCGCGGGGTGAGTGCAGGTCTCCCTCCCGGTCCGAGAAGCGATGATGGCGGCGATGTCCGGCGGCCCACCAGAGAGGGCCCTTCTGGACGGCGCTGCAGCCGAGGGCGGCCAGCAGGAGCTGGAAGGGACGGCTGGTGCGGTACGTCCTGTGTGAGAAGTAGCGATGATAGGCGCCGGTGATGCCGAACAGGCGCAGCCAGAAGAGCCCCAGACAGAGGCCGATCTCGAGCGGGCCGACGCCGACCACGAGGACGAGCAGGCAGGCCAGGTGGATCGTCCAGTAGAGCGACGCCGAGACGGTCTCCTGGATCGGCCGGCTCCCCGTCGGAGTCGCGGCGATGGGCTTCGGATTCGCGCTCACTCGGATTCTCCCGGGCCGCAGCCCCTGCGATCGGAACGTCGCAAGCCTAAGTGCACGATCGGCCCGAGGCAGCACGGCCCCTGTGAAACTTGCGTAAAACGGCCCCTCTGATGCCTCTCGCGCCCGAGCCTGCTAGCCTCCGCGCGCCGCCAGCCGTGTGGGTCAGGGAGGTCGCGGATCACGGGCGAGACCCGTGTGAGTGCCTGCCGGCTCGGGAGTCCCGAGCCCGAAGATCCCCTGCCGAAGTCATCGGACCACCGCGCGAGCGCCATCGAGAGCTCATTCATGCCTGGAAACGCAGCCCGAAACGATCTGCGCAACGTCGCGATCATCGCCCACGTCGATCATGGGAAGACCACCCTCGTCGACGGTCTCCTTCGCACCTGTGGCGCGTTCCGCGAGAACGAATCCGTCGAGGAGCGGATCATGGACTCGGGGGACCTCGAGAAGGAGCGCGGGATCACCATCCAGTCCAAGAGCACCTCGGTCGAGTACGCAGGCGTCCGGATCCAGCTCGTCGACACGCCGGGTCACGCCGACTTCGGCGGCGAGGTCGAGCGCGTGCTCGGGATGGCCGACGCCTGCCTCCTCCTCTGTGACGCCTACGAGGGCGTGATGCCGCAGACGCGCTTCGTCCTGCGCAAGGCCCTCGCCCACGGGCTGCGGCCGATCCTCGTCGTGAACAAGATCGACCGCCCCGAGGAGCGGGCCGAAGAGGTGGTCACCGAGGTCTTCGATCTGCTCGTCGAGCTCGGCGCCGACGACACCCAGCTCGACTTCCCCGTGATCTACGCCTCGGCGAAGAACGGCGTCGCCACCACCGAGTACGGTGGGGAGATGAAGGATCTCGTCCCCGTGCTCGATGCGATCCTCGAGCACGCCCCGCCGCCGCAGGTGGACGAGGACGGTCCGCTGCAGTTCCAGGCCGTGACGCTCGGCTATGACGCGTTCGTGGGACGACTCGTGATCGGCCGGGTCGTACGCGGTCGGATGAAGCGGGGCAGCCAGGTCGTGCGCGTGCCGGAGAAGGGGAGCCCGGAGTCCTTCCGGGTGACGAAGCTCTTCGGGACCCGCGGCATCGAGCGGATCGACATCGACGAGGCGCGAGCGGGCGACATCGTGATCGTCGCGGGGGTCGACTCGATCGACGTGGGGGACACGGTCTGCGATCCGTCGCGGCCGGAGCCGCTCCCGCGGATCGCCATCGATCCGCCGACGATCCGGGTCCACCTCTCGGTGAACAACTCTCCCTTCGCGGGCCGCGA
>CAYXLY010000518.1:0-3257 GCA_964466005.1 uncultured Spirochaetaceae bacterium
GATCCCGAGACCGGGCTCGAGGTTCTCTGGTCGGGGAGATCGCTGCGCTACCGCGCGATGGCCGCCGATTGACCCGGCGCGGCCGCTGCGCGCTCACGTCGCTCCACCCACATCGGGGCGAGCTCGCGCCGAGTCAGCGGCGTCCGAGGATCTGATCCCGAAAAGACTCGTTCAGGGGCTCGGGCCCGAGCCAGATTCCGAAATAGGCCCGGGCGAAGTCCGCGCCGGGGATCGTGCCGAGGGCCTCGCCGTTGTACGTCAGGGTCGTGCCGCGGCCCGGCAGGTAGGTCAGCCGGTAGCGATCTCCCGCCTCGACGTCCCGATAGAGGGAGTGCAGTCGATCGAGACGCTCGCGGAGCGACTCGAGGCGCTGCGGCGCGAGCGTCTCCTCGAGCAGCTCGTCCGCCTTCTCCCCGAAGAAGCGTCCCTCGATGTCCCAGAAATAATGGAGCTCGAGCGCCTTCGGGATGTCCTCGAACACGTCGTCCGCGCTCGCGCCCGGCGGCAGGTAGAGGGCCCCCACATAGCCTCGGAAGAGCACGCGATAGCGAAGCAGTCCGAGGCCGAAGACCGCCAGCCGATGCGGACCCGCCTGGACCTGGGCGGGGAAGGAGATGTCCTCGATCTCTGCCGCCCGGGCGATGCCCGGATGCAGGGGGCCCAGCGATCCGATCGCGAGCAGGAGCAGCAGACCGATCGGGACACCCCTCGCGCGCAGCGAGACGTTCTTTGCTCGGAGCCGGACGCCCGTCCGTCTGAGACGGAGGGACGCAGCGGAGCTCGGCGAGGCGGACATCGGCTCTCCTGTCATGCAGGGATGGGGCGTGAGGCGAGGATAGCGGGGGCTCGGGGGTTGGCAGCGGGACGGAGGGCCCGGCACAATCGGTGCGCGCCCCCGTCTCGAAGAGGCGCGGGCCGAAAGGGGGGATTCATGCACGATTCGATCTGTCGAAGACTCGCCCATCCCGGGCTCGGCTTCGGGCTGGCCGTCCTGCTGCTCGCGCAGTCGGGATGCGCGCTCTTCTCGAGCTCGCAGAGCTTCTCCGACTCGAGCGGGAGCATCTCGGACTCCGTCGGCTCCTCGTCCGAGTCGTCCCAGAGCTCGAGTGACGGCGACGACGACGAGGCCTATCACCAGGACGTGCGGGCCTACACGGTGGCGCACGTCCGGGCCGAGGGGCGCCCGGCGACCTTGTCGCTGGGCTTGTCCGAGGTGGCGCTCGCCCGGGGAATCAGCGACTGGGAGGCGGTCCCGACGACCTTCGATGCCATCGGGGTGGGGCTGGCGGAGGCCGGTGTCGACGAGGAGCGCTTGAAGATCTTCCGGACCGTCCTCGCCGGATCGGACCCCGCGGCCGCCGCGGCGCTCGAGCAGGGCTATCGCGGAGCGCCGCACTGAGCTGCGCGCCGTGCGCCCGGGTGGTCGGGGGGCCCTTCGGAGGCATCGAAGGCATCGAAGGCGTCGAAGGCGTCGGAGCGCGCGTGGACGGGCTCCGCCGATGAAGAGTCGGCAGAGGGGCAGGCCGGGGCTCGGGCTGCTGCTCTCGCTCGCGACGTGCCTCGTGCCGGCGGTGGCCCCGGCTGCGGCGCTGGACCGGTCCGCGCGGGACGAGGCGCTTCGGATCGAGTTCTGGACGATCGAGCCGAACGAGGGCCAGTCGGCGGGGGGGCACTCCGCGCTGCGCATCGGGGACCTCGTCCATCACCTCGAGCACCGCGACGATGGTTTGATCGTGGACCGTCGGGATCCCGTCCGGGACTTCGAGCGGAGCTACCGCCTCGAAGGCAATCGCGGGATCGAGGCGCTTCGCCTCTCCCTCCCGCCCGCCGTCGAGGATGCGCTCGTCCGGATCCTCGAGGCGCGTCATCACGAGCGAAGGCTCCGCCTGGATGCGCTCGCCGGGCTCGAGGCCGAGCTCGCCTGGATCGACCGTGCTCTCGAGACGGGGCGCGCGAGCGTGACGGTTCCGGGGCTGGGCATCCTGGACGACGAGCCTGCGGGATGCGAGGCCGGACGCAGCGCGCGTCTGGGAGTGCTGCGAGAGAGGATCGAGGAGGGGCTCGGCTCCGGGCGACTCGAAGCGCGGATCGCGGAGGCCAGACGCGCGCTGCATCTCGCCCTCGATCGCCTGGCGTCGCGACCCCCCGACTCGTCGCTTCCTCCCCCGTCTTCGGAGGCTCGAGCGCGCTCCGGAATGGGACCTCGGCTCGCGACGAGCGCCGAGCCCGGTGGCGCCGTCCGTCGTCTCGCCGAGGCCGCTCAGACCCTCGAGGCGCTCGAGGCGATCCGCGACTGCCGGGGACCCGATCCCTCTCGCCTCCTGCCGGTGGGATTCGAGGCGGACGCCGTCGGGCGTCGTCCCGACCTCGAGGCCTCGCCATCGCGGCATTCGGCGTGGCTGGCGGCACGTGAGGCACTGCTGCGTTCCGTCGTCCGCCTCGTCGAGAGTGAGCGGCGGGACCCCGGCCTCGCGCTGCTGCTGGCCTGGTCCCGACTGGTGGCCCTCGACGCGACGCTCGACAGGGGATCGCTTCTCGTCGTCGACCCCTACGCGGAGGCCCCGGACCCGATCGATCTGCGCGCGCGGGGCGCGACCGCAACGGAGCTGGAGGCGCGAGAGAGGACTGCGGAGGCTCGCCTCCGCGCGCGCGAAGAGGAGCTCGGCGAGGCGGGGCGTCCCCTGGAGCAGCGTCTCGAGCGACTCGAGGCGGCCCGCCACGACCTCGCGCATGCGCGCAGGGGAGAGGCGCATCGGGCTCCAGAGCCCGCCGTCGACGCGACGCGCTCCCTCTCCGAACGCCACGCGGCTGCCCGCGTCGAGCTGATCTGGCCGCGGAGAGTGAGCCTGGATGGACTGGCCTCGAGGCGTCGGGCGCTGCTTCCGAGGGCGGAGCGGGCACGACGGGAGCTGGAGCGCGAGCTGGGCTACGCGCTCTTCACGCGCAATTGCGTGACGGAGCTGCTCGAGGTGCTCGACGAGGCGCTCGCCGTGGATCCGGGGACGGCCGGCTTCCGCGCCGCGCGGCGACGCGATCCGGAGGCGCCCACCGGCTTCATCCCCGTCGTCGCGGGGCGTCTCGTCGCCCGGCATGCCCCGGTCGCCGAACGGGTCCGGCGACCGGGCCTGCGGGAGCTCGCGATCGAGCGCGCCGCTCGTCTCGGGCGAGCCGATTGGGTCGCATTGCGGGAATCGAATACGCTCACCGCCCGCACCTATCGTCCCCACTCGGCGGACTTCCTCTTCCTCTTCTTCTCC
>CAYXLY010000519.1:0-3256 GCA_964466005.1 uncultured Spirochaetaceae bacterium
CGTCCAGCCGCCGCCGGCCTCGAAGCCCATCGGCAGGTCGGGCAGGTCCACGATCGGGAGATCGCAGAGCGCCGACACCCGGGCGCGCTGCTCGAAGGCGAGCTGCGTTCGCCGCTCCACGTGTCGGAGCACGTCGCGCAGCACCGGGACCCCGGGCAGTCGCTCCAGCGGGAGGTCGTCGGGCAGGCGCGAGAGGCAGGCGCCCATCCCGGCTGGAATCGGCCGCGGGACCTGGTTCACGATGATGCGGTCGACTGCGATGTCGAGGTCGCCCCGGGCTCTCTCGAGCAGCTCGTGGGTCTCGATGACGGGCAGCTCCTCGGGGAGCGTGACGGGGAGCAGCAGGGTGCGCGATCGGTCGTGCACCATGCTCTCGACCCAGCTCGCGTGGCGCGTGAGAGGTCCCTTGCGCACCGCCTGCTGAACGACTCTCGGCACGTCGAGGAACGTGAGCCCATGCCCCGTGGCCGGGGCGTCGACCACGACGAGGTCGTAGACCGGACGCCCGCCGGCGTCGCGCATCTGCTCGAGATGCCAGACCTTGCCCAGGACGATCAGCTCTCGCCAGCCGGGCGCCGCCTCGAGGAGCTGCTGGAACGTCTCTGTATGGAGGACGCGCTCTGCGAGGCCACGAAGGCCCGTCTGGAGTCCGAGGTATTCAGCGAGGGCGGCGTGGGGATCGATCCGGAGGGCATGCAGGCCCGGACGCAGCTCCCGACCCGCATAGCCCAGAGGGGCCGGGCTCGCCTCGAAGAGGCCGGCGATGGACTCGATCGGGGCCGTCTCCGCGAGCAGGACCTTCCGGCCCCGCCGCCGGGCCGCCTCGGAGAGCGAGGCCGCGACGGCGGTCTTACCGGTACCACCCTTGCCCGTGACGATGACGAGCCGGTGATCGAGGAGGCTCGGCAGCGGCTCGCTCATTCCTCGACCCGGCGGGCCCTGGCAGGGGGAGCGACCGCCACGTCGGTGGCGCTCTCGATAAAGTCTTTGTAGGCGATTCCCTGCGAGACCATGTCTGGAATCTAGCTCTCGGATCGGCTGTCGCCGGGCCCGGTCGATCCCCGGGAAGGGGCGGGAGCGTCCGGAACGCGAGCGGCGGGGAGGGCTCAAGACCCGTCGGAACCGTTCCGAAGAAGCGGAACAGAGAAGTCTTCTCGAGCGGCGCAGGCTAGCACAGGCGGAGGCGCCTCCTGTGGAACGACGCGACGCGGCCCCGGGGATCCCCACTTGATCGTCACTTGCGAGGCATGTTCGACGAGCTTTCAGCTCGACGAGGCTCGGATCCCGGCCACCGGCGCGCGGGTCCGCTGCTCTCGCTGCAAGCACGCCTTCCTGCTGGCCCATCCCTCCGCCCGCGAGTCGGACGACATCCATCGGATCGCTGCCGAGACGGCGGCCGACGAGGCGGCCGGCACGCCGAAGGCGAGCGCGGATCTCTCGGCGCCTCCCTCCGCCGCATCCGCACCGTCCGGTCGCTTCGACTCCGATCCGGAGGAGGAAGACTGGCAGTTCAACCAGGACGTCCGACTCGCCGGTGAGGACGATCCCGCTCTGTCCGGCTCGAGAGATCCGGGTGCGGAGTCGGATCGCTCGTCGGATCTCGACGACGAGACCGGCTCCTTCATCGACCGGGAGCCCTACCTGGGGCAGCCATCCGGCGGAGAGGCCGGAGAGGGCGAGGCCGAAGCGTCCCCCATCGGACTCGATCTCGACGCCTCGAAGCCTTCGCCCCCGACGTCACCGACACCCGAGGAGGCTCGGGACGAGTCGAATTTCGGATCCGTGGACGACTTCTCTTCATGGATGGAAGACGAGGCGCCAGGGGGGGGAGACGAGTCCGCGGGCGCGCCGTCGGGCCTTTCCGGACTCGCAGAGGCCGCTCCAGAGGGCCTGAGCGCCGGCTCGGGTGGGCGCGTCCAGACCGCCCGCTCCGGGGCTGAAGATCTCGGTGATCCGGAGAGCTGGGATCTGATCGGCAGCGAGGGCGCGATGCCGACGCGCTCGACGCGCCCGGGACCGGTCGCGGCTCGCGGCTCCGTCCGGGGCGGGAAGCGACGAGGCGGTCTCGAGCTCTCGCCGGACTACCTGGACGGATTCGGAGAGGCGCCTGCGGCGGAGGATCTCGGCGAGCCGTCGGCCTGGGCCGTCGCGGCCGGCAAGGGTGGTCGCTTTCTGGGCTGGCTGGTCACGCTCTTGCTCGCCGTCACCGCGATCCAGGCCGGGCTCCGACCGGAGTGGTCGCGCTGGGCGGAGGC
Source organism: uncultured Spirochaetaceae bacterium (assembly GCA_964466005.1). Taxonomy (GTDB): domain Bacteria; phylum Myxococcota_A; class UBA9160; order UBA9160; family UBA4427; genus UBA4427. Next base: position 2,256 of record CAYXLY010000519.1, read on the forward strand.
TCCGCAGACGGCCTCTTCGGGTGGCTTCCAGGCCGAGACCCGCACGACCGGCTGGGTCGAGACGAGCCGGGCCGGGAGCGTCCTGGTCATTCGAGGCCAGTCGCACAATGCGAGCCCGGAGCCCATCTGGCCGCGCCCGCTGCAGGTCAGGCTGCTGGACGGCTCCGGCAGCCCGCTGGCCGAGAGTCCGATCCTGGCGGGCGAGCCGCTGGCAGAGGTCATCCTGCGAGAGGCGGCTCCCGCGGAGCTCGAGGCTGCGCGGCTCGCCGCGGTGGACGCCTATCTGGGAGAGCCGCTGGCGCCGGGCGAGGTCCGCCCTTTCGAGGTCGTGCTGAGGGAGCTTCCGGCGCAGGCTCGACGAAGCCTGCTCGAGATCGGGGAGACGCTGCCGGAGCCCTCTTCAGAGGCCTCCGCCTCCGCCGCTCGGGTCGCGGGATCGCGGGCGGATCCGGGTCAGCTCGAGCGGGTCGAGGACTCCTTCGGCCCGTCGCCCTGATCGACCTTCTCCTTGCCCGAGGCGCTGTCGGGCGTGACGTCGATTTCGTCGTCGCCCGAGATGCCGCTCTTGAAGTTCTTGATGGCCTTCCCGAAGCCGGATCCGATTTCGGGCAGACGGCGGGCGCCAAAGAGCACCACGATAATGACGAGGATGATCCCGAGCTCCATCGGGCCCATTCCGAACATCGAAGTCTCCTCGCGCGCCCGGAGAGGCGGGCACGCATCCGGCGGATGGTGACGTTGCGACAGGCCGGGGTCAAGCGCACGGCGCCCCGGGCCTCGGCGCCTTCGGCCTGCTCTGCCTGATCGGCGGTCCTGACGCTCGGCTGGAGAGGCGGCTAAGCTCGGCGCTCATGGCGATCTTCAAAGCATACGATATCCGGGGCGTGGTGCCGGACGAGCTCGATGCGGGCATCGCGTATGGCATCGGGCGTGCCGTCGCGCACTGGGTGAGATCCGAGCCAGCGGGGCCGGACGCGGCGAGCTCCGCGGAGGCCGGCTCC
>CAYXLY010000520.1:0-3253 GCA_964466005.1 uncultured Spirochaetaceae bacterium
CAAGGTCGTATCTGAGGAGTCTGAGGCGCCTGAGGCGAGAAAGCCGGCTGCTTCGGGCTCTCGCGCTGGCTGGAGAGAGGGGACCATGGCGAGAGTCATGATCGTGGAGGACGAGGACTCGCTTCGAGAGACGCTGAGTCGCTATCTGACGCACGAGGGGCACGAGGTGATCTCGACCGGGTCGGGCTACGAGGCGCTCGAGGCGGGGATCGACGCCGCGCCCGACGTGCTCGTGGCCGACTGGATGTTGAAGAGCCAGATCCATGGGCTTCATGTGTCCGAGGTCTTCCGAGCGCTGCATCCGCGGCTCCACACCATCCTGATCACGGGCTTCTCCTCTCGGGACCTGCTCGAGGAGTCCGATCGCCAGGGCGTGCTGCGGCTGCTCGAGAAGCCTTTCGACCTGAGAGAGCTCCAGGAGGCGGTGGCTCTGGCCGCTTCGGACTCGAGCCTGCGAGGCGAGGCCGGACCGCCCATCGCCGCGATGGCCCTCGGTCTCGAGGGTGAGATCCACTTCGCCTCCGCTGCGACCCAGGCGCTCCTCGAGCGCGCCGGCATCCAGCCGGGAGCGAAGAGACTGCAGGAGGTCCTCGGCGAGACGGTCACGGAGCGACTGCGAGACGCGGAGTCGGATTGGGTCGAGGTCCGGCCAGTCGCAGACCCGGCGCGGAGCTGGCTGATGCGGACGCGCCGACGGGCGGGCCGGATCGGCTGGCTCGCCGTGCTCTGTCCACGCGAGGACGAGGCGCGCCGCAGCGATCCGCGCATGCGATTGCTGCTCGAGGCGCGGGCGCGTCCCCAACGATCCACGACCGCAGACCCGGGGCCCGTCATCGTGATCGAGCGGGACGGCGTGGTCCGGCGGCTCCTGGTCTCTCAGGTCGAGCGGATCGGCGCGCTCTGCTACCCGAGCGACGATCTCGCGAATGCGTTGCGCCTCCTGGCTGCCGAGCCGAGGGTCGAGACGGTGCTGATCGACTTCAGCCTGGCGGGTGACGCCATCGCGGACTGGGTCGGACAGATCCGGGCCATCCGGCCGGAGGCCCGCGTCGTGGGCATGGGGGGCGTGGGCGCCGAGACCGACCTGCTGGCGGTCGGCGTCTCCCGGGTGCTCCGCAAGCCCTGGCGGATCATGGACCTCGCCGGGGCCCTGACGCGCTGAGGCTCAGCGGCCGCCGCCTCGAAGCATTCCCCCCCGGCTTCCGGAGAGCCAGAGGTACCAGGCCGGGTAGGCCAGCGAGATCAGGGCGAGGGCCTGGGAAACCGGCGCCTCGGGATGGGTCGAGGAGGCCGCCAGCGCGAGAATCCAGGCGAGCCCGCCCGCACCGAGAGCGATCCGCAGGGATCGGGGCTCGACCTTGCTCGGGTACAGGTACTTGATCGGCACGAAGACGGCGATCCCGAGAGCCAGCACCCAGGCGGTGCCCACCCAAGCATCGGCGTCGAGGATCCAGAGGTAGATCGCGAGGATGTTCCAGTAGGAGGGGAATCCGAGGAAGAAATCATCCTCGGTCTTGGCATCGACCCGCGAGAAGCCGTAAGCGCTCGCGAGCACGGGCAGGGCGAGCCAGAACGGATGCACGACGCTCCCCGCACCCCACATGAAGAAGACCGGCACGATCACGAAGTTCAGGTAGTCGACGATGTCGTCGAGGCGACGACCGTCGATCTGGGGGAGGACCGTCTCGATCTCCGCGGCCCGGGCCAGGGTGCCGTCGATCCCGTCGACGAGCAGCGCGCCCAGGATCAGGAGGGCCGCCCACTCGAGGTCGCCGCGGGCGACGCTGATCATCGCGAAGAGGCCGAGGACGGCACCGCTCGCCGTGAAGGCGTGAATGATCCAGCAGAGCAGTCTGGCTCGTCTTCGGTCTCGCGGCATGGAGCTCCTCGGGTCAGCCCGGACGATATCAGAGCGGCTATCCTCGCAGCGTCGAGCCGCGTCGACGAGGCGAGGATGGCGTGCGCGACGCGGTCGGGGCTGCCTGGGAGGGCTTCTCTGAGCGGCCCGGACGACGAGGACCGAGGCGACGTCGAGAAGAGGCGGGGGAGTCCGGGATGGAGCAGAGCGGCCAGGAGGGCCAGGAGAGGGAGCCGATCCGGTGGACGCGACTCGAGCAGGCGCTCGACTGGGCGTCCAGCCTGGCGCCCGCTCCGTGGCCCATCGCGACCTCGTGCTGCGGCATGGCTCTGGCGCAGGGCGGAGACCCCTTCGAGGCGCTCGGGACGGCTCCGCCGCCGGTAGCCGCGCGCTCGGCGGATCTGCTGATCGTGGCCGGGAGCCTGACGAGACGACAGATCCCCTTGCTGCGCGCGATCCATGCACGGATGCTGGAGCCGCGCTGGGTGATGGCCTGGGGGGTCTGTGCGATCTCCGGCGGGGCCTATCAGAACTATGCGACGGTCGCGGGACTCCATCGGATCCTGCCCGTCGACGTGCATGTCCGCGGCTGTCCGCCGGCTGCCTCCGATCTGAGAGAGGCACTTCTGGAGCTGCGCGCGCTCGCACGAGGGAATCGGGGCCGCTCGTCAAGACAGGGGGGCTGGCTGCCGATCGAGAAAACGCGATCCTGGGCGCGGACGAGCCGCGCGAGCCGCCCCGACCGGGCGGATCGAGCCGCTCCGCACCAGGACGGGACCATTCGGGAGCAAGGGGACTCGAGATGTCGATTGCCGTAGAGCTGCCTTCGTTGGGCGAGAGTGTCTATGAGGGCACGATCGCACGTTGGCTCGTGGCCGAGGGAGAGGCGGTCGAGGTCGACCAGCCCATCGTCGAGGTGACGACCGACAAGGTCGACGCGGAGATTCCGGCGCCCTCCGCGGGGGTGATCGAGAAGATCCTGGCCTCGGAGGGCGATGTGGTCGAGGTGGGAGCCGTGCTGGCCCGAATCGACCCCGAGGCCAAGCCGAGCGCGGCGCCGAGCGCCGAGCCGTCGGCTCCGGAGCCGACGCCCGAGCCGGTCGCCCGCGAGGGGGCCGCCGAGCCCATCGCGACATCGGGGGCGGGGGCCGACGAGGTTCCCGCCACGCCGGTCGCCCGGCGGATGGCGGAGGAGGCGCGCATCGACCTGCGCGAGGTCGAGGGCACGGGGAGCGCCGGTCGGGTCACGAAGGAAGACGTGCTGCGCTTCCAGGAGGGCGCCGACGGAGCGCCCGCCCCGAGCGAGATCCGCCCGGCCTCGGAGTCCCCCTCTGCACCGGCCGCCATGGCGGCCGCTCCCCCGCCGTCCGAGTCTGCTCCGTCCGAGACGTCCTC
>CAYXLY010000521.1:0-3225 GCA_964466005.1 uncultured Spirochaetaceae bacterium
GGCGCCCTTCACCCGCGAGATCGCGTCGATGAAGCGATCCTCCATGTGGGCCTCCCGCGACCGGGCGAGCAGATGGAGGAGCACCTCGCTGTCGGAGGTCGAGCCGAAGATCGCCCCCCGTCCCTCCAGCTCGCGACGGATCACGCCGGCGTTCACGAGGTTGCCGTTGTGGGCGATCGAGACGGGCCCGCCATCGGTATTGGCACAGATGGGCTGGGCGTTGCGAAGCATGCTGCCGCCCGCCGTCGAGTAGCGGACATGACCGATGGCGTGGCGCCCCTTCAAGCGCTCCAGGATCTTGGCGCCGAAGGTGTCGGCGACCAGGCCCATCGCGCGGTGGGCGATATGCTCCCGGCCATTCGAGGAGACGATGCCACAGCTCTCCTGCCCTCGATGCTGGAGGGCATAGAGACCGAGATAGGTGAGATGGGACGCCTCGTCGTCGCCGTGGACGCCGAATACGCCGCATTCGTCGTGGAAGCGATCCGCCCGATGCGCCCTCTCGAGCGCGTCGAGCTCCTCGGCGCTCAGGCGGTCGAGTGCGCGGCTCGAAGGAGGCAGCAGGTTCTGGGCCATGAATGGAGAGCTCCGTGGGCTCTTCGCCGAGATCGGGACGAATCTTCGTCGAGTCGCCCGGTGCGCCGGCCCTGATCCGGGCTCGAAGGCATGCCGCTGAGGAGGCGAACGAGGTCGAGGACCGGTCCACGTCCTCCCACTCCGGGCGCCCCCTGGCAGCCCCACCCCGGGTTGGGCCGCAAGGTAGGCACGGGAGGGGGCGGGGTCAATCACCGCGCTCCGACGACCGAGCGCAACGCGGCGAGCGGCCCGCAGGCGCGATCGAAGGCAGGCCCGCTTCCGGGACCGGACACGCGACGCCGCTTGCTCACGGCGAGCGCCCGGGCTTAAATGGGCTCTGCCCGAGGCCGCGTGAGCGCGTTCGAGGGAGCGGCCGGAAGCGCGACACGCGAGACGAGACGCGAGAGAAGAGAGGGGAGTCGAGCGAGTGGCCGTCGATCGGGAACGCCTTCACGCGCTGTGCGGTCAGACGCTCGCGGAGACCGACCTCCAGGGGCTCGGCGAGCGCGTCGTCGGCAAGGTCCGAGACAGCTATGTCGAGGCCGGATCCGGACGCCGCACGATCGTGGTCTCCGACCGGGTCAGCTGCTTCGACGTCGTGGTGGGCACCATTCCCCTGAAGGGACAGGTCCTGAACCAGATGGCCGCGTTCTGGTTCGAGCAGACCCGGGAGATCGCCCCCAACCATCTCCTGGAGGTCCCGGATCCCAGCGTCTCGATCGTCCAGGACTGCGACCCGCTGCCGGTCGAGTTCGTGATGCGGGGCTATCTCACGGGCTCGAGCTCGACCTCGATCTGGACCGCCTATGCGGAGGGCGTGCGCAGCTATTGCGGTCATGCGCTTCCGGAGGGCATGCGCCGCCACGAGAAGCTCCCCGCGCCGATCCTCACGCCGACGACCAAGGCCGAGCACGGCGGCCATGACCGGCTCACCTCCCGCGCGGAGCTGATCGAGAGCGGCGCCCTCAGCGAGGCGCTCTACGACCACGCCCACGAGATGGCGCAGCGGCTCTTCGCCGAAGGCACGCGCTTCGCCGAGCAGCGGGGTCTGATCCTGGTCGACACGAAATACGAGATGGGGCTCGACCCGGAGGGCTCGCTCGTGGTCATCGACGAGATCCACACGCCCGACTCCTCCCGCTATTGGCACGTCGAGAGCTACGAAGAGGCCCTGCGCCAGGGCGGCTCGCCGGAGGCCATCGACAAGGAGTACGTCCGACTCTGGCTGGGCGAGCAGGGCTACCGGGGCGAGGGACCGCCTCCCCCGATCCCGGACGAGGTGCGCGTCGAGGCGGCGACCCGCTACATCGAGGCCTTCGAGCAGGTGAGCGGCCAGGAATTCCAGCCGGATTTCGACTCACCGCTGCTCCGGATCCAACGGAATCTCGGTCTGCGATAGGCCAGGCGGCTACCTTCGCCCGCCGAAGGAGGCGAGCTGCCGATGGCCGAGACCCGACACAGCTTCTGTCGGATCTGCGAGTCCCTGTGTGGGCTCGAGATCGACATCGACGACGCGGGGGAGATCGAGGCGATCCGACCCGACGCGGCCCACGTCGAGACCGCGGGCTTCGCCTGCGTGAAGGGGCTCAAGCAGCACCGTCTCTACGGGTCCCCCGACCGCCTGCGCCATCCGATGAAGCGTGTCGGGAATCGTCACGAGCGCATCTCCTGGGATCAGGCGCTGGCAGAGATCGGCGCGAAGGTCCGGGCCCTGCGCGGCGATCGCGGCCCCGACTCGATCGGCATGTACGTCGGGACCGCGGCGGGCTTCAGCCTCCTCCACCCGATCTTCGCCCAGGGCTTCATGAACGGGATCGGATCGAAGAGCATGTACGCCTCCTCGACCCAGGACTGCAGCAACAAGTTCGCGGTGGCCCGACAGGTCTACGGGTTCCCCTTCACGCAGCCCTTTCCCGATCTCGACCACGTCGAATGCCTCGTGATCGTCGGCGCCAACCCGATGGTGTCGAAGTGGAGCTTCCTGCAGGTCCCGAACCCCGGCAAACGCCTGCGCGAGATCGAGGCGCGCGGCGGAAGGGTCTTCGTGGTCGACCCTCGACGCACGGAGACGGCCAAGGTCGCGGGGACCCACGTGGCCATCCGGCCGGGCACCGACGTCTTCTTCTATCTCTCTTTCCTGCAGGAGCTGATCGCGTCGGGCGGGGTCGACGAGCGTGTCGTGGCCGAGCATACGAGCGGATTCGAGGAGATTCGCGCTCTGTGCGCGCCCTGGCCCCCCGAGCGGACCGAGCCCGTGACCCGGATCCCGGCCGCGACGTTGCGCGAGATGGTCCGCTGTCACCGCGAGGCCGACGGCGCCGCGCTCTACAGCTCGACCGGCGTGAACATGGGCGGAAACGGCGCCCTCGCCTTCTGGATCCAGGAGGTGATCAACGCCGTCTCGGGCAACCTCGATCGCGAAGGCGGCACGCTGATCGGCCGCGGCATCATCGACTTCGCGCGCTTCGGCGCGCGTTCGGGCTTCGGTCTGCGGCCGGATCGCTCGCGCATCGGCGGCTTCGCCTCGGTCAACGACGCCTATCCGGGCGGGATCCTCGCCGACGAGATCCTCACGCCCGGCCCCGGCCAGCTTCGTGCACTCTTCGTGACCGGTGGCAACCCGTTGATCACCATGGCGGGTGCGGAACG
>CAYXLY010000522.1:0-3224 GCA_964466005.1 uncultured Spirochaetaceae bacterium
AGTTCACCATCTACCTGCGAAACGGCGTGACGGCCCTGATCCTGGCGATGATCGAGGACGGAGCGATCACCCGGAATCTCTCGCTCAGGGACCCGGTGCGTGCCATCCGCGAGGTCTCTCACGATCCGGGGCTCGGATGCGCCCTCACGATGGACGACGGCCGCTCCCGGACCGCGATCGAGATCCAGAGCGAGTTCCTCGAGATGGCACTCGCGTATACCTCGTCGCGCTCCCTGGATCCGATCCAGAAGGACGTGCTCCAGAAATGGCAGTCCGTGATGGAAGCCCTCGCGCGGGATCCGATGGAGCTCGACACGCGGATCGACTGGGTGATCAAGAAACGGATGATCGAGACCTACATGGAGCGAAAGGGCCTCTCCTGGGACGACTCGCAGGTCCAGATGCTCGACCTCCAGTACCACGATTCGCGGCCGGACAAGGGCCTCTATCATCTCCTCGAGCGCCAGGGGAAGGTCGAGCGCATCGTGACCGACGAGGAGATCCAGAGAGCCCTCTACAGCCCTCCCCGGGACACGCGAGCCTATTTCCGAGGGGAATGCCTGAAGCGCTATCCGACCGAGGTCTTCGGGGTGAACTGGGACTCGATTTCCTTCGGCCTCGAGGACGATTCGATCAAGAGGGTGATGATGGCCGAGCCCCTGAAGGGGACCAGCGAGTTCGTCGAAGAGCTGCTCGACCGGTCTGCGACGGCAGCCGAGCTGCTCGATAACATGGGGGCTTGAGCTCTTCGATCTTTGCCGGTGAGCCCCGAGCGGGACTCGCCGATCAGAAGGCCGACTCGAAGGCCGATTCGAGGAAGCACAGGCTCCACGTCCAGGAGGACACCAGGATGGCGACTTTCATCAGGCAGCTGAAGACCCGTTCTTCTCAGCGAGACCGTGACCTCGCGGGCCCGGATCCGCTCCCGTTCTACGTGGCGGCCGCGGGCGAGCAGAAGCAGAAGTCCAAGGGCGGTGGTGGCGACGAAGAGGCCGACGCCGACAGCGAGGGCGGTCAGAAGCTCGCGGAGAAGGGCGAGGAGCTCAAGGAGGAGATGGACAATCTCCTCGACGAGATCGACTCGGTGCTCGAGGAGAACGCCGAGGAGTTCGTGAAGAACTACGTCCAGCGAGGCGGCGAGTAGGCGCTCGGGGGCCGAGCGATTCCGGAACATGAGCCGTGTCGGGCTCTTCATGGAGCGCTCGAGGCTCTCCATGGGGGGCGACGGCTCTTCATGGAGGCCCGAAGGCTCTTTTCTTGGGGAGAGGCCGAAGGCTCTTTTGGGGGGGAAAGTGCCGCTTCGTGGCAGCTATCAGGGATCGAGCTTCATCGAGCTTCTTCAAACGGATGCACGTCATCTCCTGCCGGATCTCTCGGCCTGGGACCGGGACTCTTCGGTCGCCGCCCGTCTTCCGCACGGGACGACCGTGCTGGCGTTCCGGTTCGGAGAGGGCGTACTGGTCGCCGGGGACCGGCTGGCCACCGCGGGTCACGCGGTCGCGTCGCGCGACGTCGTCAAGGTCTTCGAGACCGATCCCCACTCGCTGATGGCGATCTCCGGGGCAGCTGGGCCCAGCATCGAGATGGCTCGGATCCTGTCGGTCGAGCTGGAGCATTACGAGAAGATCGAGGGCGAGCCTCTGGAGCTCGAGGGCAAGGCGAACAAGCTCTCCCAGATGATCCGCGTGAACCTGCCTGCGGCGATGCAGGGGCTGGCCGTAGTGCCCCTCTTCGCCGGCTTCGACACCCGCCGGAAGACGGGAAGGCTCTGGAAGTTCGACATCACCGGCGGGCGCTACGAGGAGGCCGAGTTCGACGCGACCGGCTCAGGTGGCGTCTACGCGAGGGAGTCCCTGAAATACGGCTGGTCGGCCGACCTGTCGCGAGAGGACGCGATTCGCGTGGCGGTCGCTGCCCTGACGGCGGCCGCCGACGAGGATCGTGCGACCGGCGGCGTGGACCTCGAGCGCGGGATCTTTCCGATCATCAAGGTCTGCACGTCGGCTGGCCATAGCGATGCGAGCGACGAAGAGATCGCCCGGTTGTACCGAGGAATCCTCGACTCTCGCTCCAGGGGGGGCAATCTCTGATGTCGATGCCGTTCTACGTTTCACCCGAGCAGGTGATGGCCGACAAGGCGGAGTTCGCTCGGAAGGGCATCGCCCGTGGCAAATCGATCGTGGCTCTCGAGCATCAGGGGGGCGTCCTGATGATGGCCGAGAACTCGACCAGCCTGCAGAAGATCGGCGAGATCTACGACCGGATCGCCTTCGCGGGCGTCGGTAAGTTCAGCGAGTTCGACCAGCTCCGGAAGGTGGGGGTGCGCTTCGCGGATACCAAGGGCTACGCCTACAGTCGCGAGGACGTGCGCGGAAAAGGGCTCGCCAACGCCTTCTCGCAGGTGATCGGAGAGGTCTTCACCCGTGAGATGAAGCCCCTCGAGATCGAGATCATCGTCGCCGAGGTCGGGGACGACCGGTACGAAGATCACAAGGAGAACGCGCTCTACCGGATCAAGTACGACGGCTTCATCAGCGATCATGCAGGATTCTGCGCGATCGGCGGGAACGTCGAAGAGGTGGAGACCGTCTTAAAGAGTGACTACAAGGAAGGCATGCCCTCTGGGGATGCTGCTCGACTCGGACTTCGCGCCTTGAGCGCGGGAGCCGAGCGGAGCTCCGAGCTCGACGCCGAGAGCCTCGAGGTCTGCCTTCTCGACCGTGGACGCGCCGGCCGCAAGTTCTGCCGGCTTTCTACCGATGAGGTTCAGAGTATTTTAGACTCCTGAGCGACGCGGCCCGGTTCATGCGGAGCGCCTCGTTCGAGAGCGGTCAGGCGGCCTTGTGCAAAAGCGGATCTATGGCATCGAGACCGAATACGGGATCATCTTCACGCCCGAGGGCCGGAAGACCCTGCCCGTGGAGAAGGCGATCCGCTTTCTCTTCGAGAAGCTGATCACCACCGAGCACTTCCTCAACGTCTTCCTCGAGAACGGCGCCCGGTTCTATCAAGACACCGGCTGCCATCCCGAGTACGCGACGCCGGAGTGCGCGTCCCCCGGCCAGCTCATCATCTACGACAAGGCCGGAGAGCGGATCCTCGAAGATCTCCAGATCTACGCCGAGGAGAAGATTCGCGAGGAGCGGATCGCGGGAAAGCTCTCGATCTTCAAGAACAACACCGACTTCGTGGGCAACAGCTACGGCTGTCACGAGAACTACCTC
>CAYXLY010000523.1:0-3220 GCA_964466005.1 uncultured Spirochaetaceae bacterium
CGCCGCAGGCGTCGCCCTCGATCCCTGGGAGGCCGCATGACCCTCGAAGCCTTCGCGCCTCCGATCGAGCCCTCGCTCCGAATCCGACCCGTCCCTGCCGCACCGCACGCGCTGCGCCGGGCGACCAGAGGCCGGCCCGCCTCCTTCATCGCTTCGAGACTGCCCGGCTCGGCGTGGCTGCTCGCCGCCGCAGGGCTGCTCGCCTCCATGTCGCTGCTCGCCGCCGCGTCCGGCCGCGCGGAGACGCAGGGGGAGACACAGGCTGCGCCGCAGGACGGGCCGGTCCGCGTCGCGACGCTGCTTCCCTTCGTCGAGGAAGCGCTCGCCCTCGCCCCGGAGCAGGCCCGGGTCGTGGCCAGCGTGCGGCGGGAGCTCCATCGGGCGCCCGCCGAGGGCGTGATCGATCTCGGCAATCCCCACTCTCCGAGCTTCGAGGCCCTCGCCCGGGCCCGCGCGGGTCTGGTCGTGGGCGACCGCGCGATCCACGCCCCGCTCGAATCGAGGCTCGAGCCGCTCGGCGCGGAGCTGATCCTGATCGACACCTCGAGCGTGACGAGCACCCTCGATGCCCTCGCCCGGATCTCGCGCTCGCTGGGCGGCATGGAGGCGCTCGACTCGAGGATCGAGCAGACCCGGCTCGAGCTCGAAGGCCTCGCGCTCGAGGAGCCGGTCTCGCTGCTCCCGCTCTTCGGTGCCCCCGGCTCGTTCTACGCGATGAGCGATCGGGTCTGGCTGGGCGACCTGGCTCGACGGCTCGGATTCGAGAACGTGACGCCCGCACGCGGAGACGAGCGCTTCCCGGGTCTCGTCGCCTTGAGCGACGAGGTGATGGCCATGATGCGGCCCGACCTCGTCGTCCTCGTGGCCCACGGCGATCCGCGCAAGATCCGGGAGGATCTCGTGAGCCGGACCGCGCGGGGTGGCGCCTGGGCGGCGCTCGAGCGCGCTCCGCTCGGGATCCACGTGCTCGACCCGCGACTCTTCTCGGCCAACCCGGGACTCGAGCTCGGAGCCGCCGCCCGCATCCTCGTCGGGCTCGTGGACGAAGGGGGCGAGAGCGACGAGCGGGTCGCGAGCTCCAGCGGCAGGGATCGGACCGATCGGACCGGGGGAGACGAGCGGTGAGCTCGCTGCTCTGGCAGATCCGCTCGCGGGCCGAGCTCGCCTTCGATCAGCCGCTCGCCTGGGCGTTCGTGACCGCTGCGGTGCTCGTCCTGGCCATGGTCGTCGCCGCGACCCAGGGAGCCGTCGGATTGCCGACGCTCGAGCTGCCGAGCTCGATCCTCGATCCGGCCCATCCCTTCCACGCCGTGATCTGGAACGTGCGCCTGCCGCGAGTGGCCTGCGGTGCCTTCGTGGGCATGAACCTGGCGGTCGCCGGCACCCTGCTGCAGACCGCCGTCCGCAATCCCCTCGCCGATCCCGGCATCCTGGGCGTCTCCGCCGGCGCGGGCGTGGGCGCCCTCGTCGTGATCCTCTTCTTTCCGGGCCACTCGGCCTGGATTCCCTGGGCGGCCTTCCTGGGCGGCATGGCGACGGTCGGGATCATCGTCGCCTTCGCCGCGAGCCGGGCCCGGGAGACCGGGCCGCTGCGCATCGTCCTCTCCGGCGTGGCGCTGCAGGCCATCCTCTTCGCCGGCATCGCCCTGCTGAGCTTCGCCTTCGCCGATCGCGCGCCCTCCTTCGCGGCCTTCATGGTGGGCTCGCTGAACGGCCTCGGATGGAACGAGCTGCGCCTGCTGCTCGCGCCCAGCCTGGTCGGACTCGCCGCCGGCCTGCTCGCGATCCGCACGCTGAACCTGCTGCTGCTCGACGACGGCTCGGCGAGCGGACTCGGGGTGGCGGTGGCGCGGGCCCGCTTCGGCGCTGCCTGCATCGCGGCCCTGCTGACCGCGGGCGCCGTCAGCGTCGCCGGACTCGTCGGCTTCGTCGGACTCGTCGTCCCCAACGGCATGCGTCTGCTCGTCGGCCCGGATCATCGGATCCTGCTCCCGGTCTCCGCGCTCGCGGGCGCCGCCCTCGTGATCGCGGCGGACACGGTCGCACGCACCAGCCTCGCCCCGCTCGAGCTGCCGGTCGGTGCGCTGCTCTCGCTCGTCGGCGGACCCTACTTCCTCTATCTCCTCTGGAGGAAGCTCTCATGAGCGCTCCTGTGGAGGAAGCTCTCATGAGCGCCGTGATGCGCGCCGAGCGGATCCACGTGCGGCATCCCGGCGTCGACTTCGACTCCTTGCGCGACGTCTCGATCGAGGTCCGGAAGGGCGAGATCCTGGCGCTGGTGGGACCGAACGGCTCGGGCAAGTCGACTTTGCTCCGCACCCTCGGCCGCGAGCTCCTCTGGCGAAGTGGTCGCGTGTCGCTCGGCGATCGGGACCTGCGACGGGTCCCGCGGCGCGAGCTGGCCCGACGCATGGCGCGCCTGCCCCAGGAGCCGCAGAGCCCGGAAGGGCTCACGGTCGAGGCGCTCGTCGACTGCGGACGCCATCCCCATCGCTCCACCTTCGCGCCCCGCACGGCGCGTGACCGCTCGGCGGTGGACGAGGCGCTCGAGGCCGTCGAGCTCGGCGATCTCCGCCATCGCTCGCTCGAGACGCTCTCCGGCGGCGAGCGTCGACGCGCCTGGATCGCGATGGCGCTGGCCCAGGAGCCGGAGCTGCTGCTGCTCGACGAGCCGACGGCCGCCCTCGATCTCCGCCATCAATTCGAGCTGCTCGATCTCCTCAGGCGACTCAACGGCGAGCACGCCACGACGATCGTCCTCTCGCTCCACGATCTCGAGCAGGCGGCTGCCGTGGCCGATCGCCTCGCCGTCCTGTGTCGCGGTCGCCTCTACGCAGCCGGTCGCCCCGAGAAGGTGCTCTCGGAGGAGACCCTGCTCGACGTCTTCCGCGTCCGAACCAAGATCGACGCCACGGACGAAGGCCTCGCGATGCGGGTCCTGGGTCCGGGTGATCCCCTTCGCGCCTTCTGAAGGGCGCTTCCTGAAAGGCGCCTCTCGAGGCGCGTCTTCGTAGGAGAGATTCATGTCCGTCCGCGCAGAGCCGCTCCCCAAGGATTTTCTCGGCTGGCAGGTCGCCCTCCGACATCACACGATGGTCGCCCGCAACGGCGCTCCGCATATCGGTGTCGTCCCGATCGTGATCGTGAAGCGTCCCGGCACGCCGCTCGGCGTCCTCAGCCACAGCATCGTCTGCGGCCTGCTCCCCCACGAGCGCCTTCT
>CAYXLY010000524.1:0-3185 GCA_964466005.1 uncultured Spirochaetaceae bacterium
GGGCCGATCCTGCGGAGCGCGGAGCGGGCCGCCCAGTAGCGGCATTGGCCGTGCACGCCGCCGCCGGGGGGCGAGGCCGCGGAGCAGATGAAGAGTCGCGGATTCGGGGTGGAGTAGGGATCGAGGCGCGTCACGGGACGATTGAAGAGCTGGAACGCATCGGCGACGCCGCCGGTGATGGCGCCGCCCTTGTAGTTCGGGTTGTGGGTCTCGAAGTCCGCAGCCGTCATCGCGTGGCGGGCGAGGATGCGATCCCGGAATCCCGGCGCGAAGCGCTCGATCTGGGACTCGACGGCCTCCGTCCGGTCGAGCGTCGAGCCGTGCGGGACATGACAGTAGGCATAGCCCGTGTGCCGACCCTCCGGTGCGCGCGTCGGGTCGAACTCGCTCTGCTGACACAGGATCATGTAGGGCTTGTCGCTGTGGCGTCCGTAGAACATGTCTCGCTCCGAGGCGCAGATCTCCTCGAGCGTTCCGCCGACGTGCACGGTCGAGGCCTCGCGACAGGCCGGGTCGCGCCAGGGGATGGGGCCGTCGAGGGCCCAGTCGAGCTTGAAGATGCCGGGCCCGTATCGATAGCGCCCGAGTCTCCGCCGATAGCCGTCGGGCAAGGCGTTGCCGGCGATCCGGGAGAGCTGCTCGGGCGAGGTGTCGAAGAGGACGACGCGCGAGGCGGGCAGCTCGTCGAGGCGCTCGATGCGCCGTCCCGTCTCGACCGTGCCGCCCAGGCTCTCGAGATAGGACACGAGGGCCCGGCCGATCGCGCGCGATCCGCCGCGGGCGACGGGCCAGCTCTCGACGTGACCGGTGATGGCGAAGAGGACGCCGAGCGCCGCCGTCAAGGGCTTCGTCAGCGGGAGAACCGAGTGGGCCGCGCAGCCCGCCAGCAGCGCCCGAGCCCGCTCGTCGCGGAAGAGGATCCGGGCGAGCCGGTTCGCGGAGAAGGCGCCGCGCAGCCCGAACCGGAGCATCTGGACGGGATGCTCCGGGATTCGGAGCGGAGCGAGCACGTCGCCCAGCAGCTCGTGTCCCGACTCGACGAAGGGGCCGACGAGGCGCGTATAGGCCTTGCCGTCGCGGCCGAGGCCCTCCGCCGTGCGCTCGAGGGAGCGATGGAGCAAGACGGCGTCTCCGTCGGGCAGCGGATGCGCCACGGAGGCGGGAGGCAGGACCCAGCTCAGCCCGTGCTCTTCGAGGGGGAGCTGTCGGAAGAAGGGCGAGAGGATGCCCATCGGATGGACGGCCGAGCAGACGTCGTGCAGGAAGCCGGGCAGCGTCAGCTCGGCCGAACGGGTGCCTCCGCCGGCCTCGTCCGCGGCCTCCACGACCTGGACCGAGGCGCCCGAACGGGCGAGCTCGATCGCCGCGGCCAGCCCGTTGGGACCCGATCCGATGACGATCGCGTCGATCTCGGAGTCCCTCATGCCGACCCGGCGCGGCGCACGCGATCGACGAGGGGGGGATCGCTCGGCGAGGATTCGGCCAGGATGCCCGGGGAGCTCGAATCGGAGGGAAGATCGCAGGGAGGATCGGAGGGTGAATGGAGGGGCGGATCGAAGGGCAGATCGGCGGCCCGAGAGTCGTCTTCGGTGCGAGGATGGACGGTCGTCATGATGGGCAGGACCGATAGCATAGATCGGGAGCCCGTCGGGAGGGCTTGCGCGATCCCGATTCGGGTCGGGCGCGCGCTCGAAGAGCCTCGATGGCTGGACCGAGGGGTGTGCCCCGGAACCCGCGATCGGGCCCGCGGCACCGAGTGCCTGGGAGCCCGATCCCGATCGATCAGGAGTGCGAGCGATGACCTGTTCCTCCCGCCATCCCGAGGGCCGCCGCCCTCTCCTGAACGCTCGGCACCGGACGAGAGGTCGACGGGGTCGGATCGGCGGATCCGCGATCGTTCTCTGTCTGCTCGGGGCGATGCTGGGCGTCGCATCGGGCTGCGCGACGGCGCGGTCAGAGCGAGCCCCCGAGCCCGAATGGGTGGCCCGAGGCGGAGCCAGCCTCGCCCATCCTGCCTCCCGCTTCGTCACGGGCTTCGCCCGCACGCGCGGGGGAGAGGAGGCGATCGAGCGAGCGCGGCAGCAGGCCGCGGCGGACCTCGCGCGGCAGATCCAGGTCGAGATCGAGTCACGCTTCCTCGACAGCGTCCAGGAAAGGGACGGCGAGATCGCGACCTCGGCGAGCGAGCAGACCATTCAGGCGACCTCCGCCATCCAGCTCGAAGGTCTGCGGTTCGAGATCCATCGCCGTCAGCAGGACGTGTGGGCCCTGGCGGTGCTCGAGCGCGCGCCCGCCTCGGCGGCCCGTCGTCGGGAGCGCGATCGGGTCCGGTCGGAGGTCCAGTCCTGCCTGGAGATCGCGCGCGGAGCGGAGGACGAGGGCCGGATCACCGATGCCCTGGCGGCCTATCATCGCTGTCGGACCGCCCTCGAGAGGGCCTTCGAGCATGAAGCCATCGCGAGGGCCCTGGAAGGCGGAGGGCGCGCAGGCGGGAGTGGACCGGGGAGTGGTCCCGAGAGCAGCCCCGGGAGCGGCGACCCCGGAGCCTCTGGAGGGCCGGCGCAGGAGACGCTCTCCCGACTGGCGCGACGGATCGAGGGGCGTCTGCGCGCGCTTCCGCATGAAGACGCTCGGACGATGCGGGCGGCGGCCCATGCCCTGGCGAGCCAGCTTGCCGAGGCCGGCGTCGGTCGCGGTCGAGCGATCGCGGTCCCGCCGTTCCGCTACCACGATCGAGACGTCTCCAGCCCCTTCGGCCGCGAGATCGCCCTCGGCCTCGAGGCGGCGATCGCGGGGGCACTCCGGGCCGAGCCGGAGGCCTCGACGACGAGCGCCGTGGTGATCCGGGGAAGCTATCGGGAAGAGCCGGATCGCCTTCATCTCCGGGCGCTCGCGCGCGAGGCGCGGAGCGGCGGTCTGCTGGCGAGCGCCGAGCTCGTGCTCGAGCGGAGCGGTCTTCCCGAGGGCCTGGCGACCCGACCCCCGAACCTCGAGCGCTTCCTGCGCGACTCCGAGCGGCTGGCGGGCGGCGAGGTCGTCTCGGGGGATCTGCGCATCGAGGTCCGCACGGATCGCGGCAGTCACGGGCTGGTCTACGAGGAGGGCGAGGCGCTCGGTCTCTTCGTGCGGGTCAGCCAGCCGGCCTGGGTGCGAATGGGGTTCAGGCGGCCGGCCACCGGGCTGAC
>CAYXLY010000525.1:0-3184 GCA_964466005.1 uncultured Spirochaetaceae bacterium
ATCTCGTGCCGCGGATCCGTCGGGCGGAGGCGCCGTGACGGCCTCCGGATCGCGCAGCGAGCGTGTGGTGGTCGCGATGTCGGGCGGGGTGGACTCCTCGGTCGCCGCAGCGCTGCTCGCGGAGTCGGGCGCCGAGACGATCGGCGTGACGATGCGTCTGTCGGAGAGCGGCTCACGCTGCTGCTCGCTGGAGGACGCCGACGACGCCCGACGGGTGGCCGAGCGTCTGGGCATCCGCTTCTTCGTGGCGGGCTATGCCGAGAGCTTCGGCCGCGAGGTGATCGATGCCTTCGCGGACGACTATCTGGCCGGCCGCACGCCGATTCCCTGCGTGACCTGCAACAAGCGCTTCAAGTTCGATCATCTGCTGGAGCGGGCCCGGATCTTCGGGGCCTCGCGCGTGGCGACCGGACATTATGCGCGCATCGTGAGAGAGCCGGGCGACGGCCGGGCCCGACTGTTCCGGGCGGTGAGCCGGGAGAAGGACCAGAGCTATTTCCTGTTCCCCCTCACCCAGGCGCAGCTGCGCTCGGCCGAGTTTCCGATCGGCGAGATGAGCAAGGAGGCCGTGCGCGAGCGGGCGAGGGCGCTCGGGCTCGCGACCGCCGAGAAGCCCGAGAGCCAGGAGATCTGCTTCGTTCCGGATGGGGACTACACGAAGGTGGTCGAGCGGCTGCGGCCGGAGGCGGCGACCGCCCGCGGCGAGATCGTCGATCTGTCGGGACGCGTGCTCGGCGAGCATCGGGGCATCCATCGATTCACGGTCGGGCAGCGGCATGGCCTGGGCATCGCCTCCGATCGCCGGCTCTATGTCGTGCGGCTCGACGCCGCGAGGCAGCGGGTCGTGGTGGGCGACGTCACGGACCTCGATCGTCGTCGGGCGCGGGTGGAGCGCGTGAGCTGGATCGCGGGGGCGCCGCCCGAGCGGCCGCTCGAGGCGCGCGTCCAGATCCGCCATCGGCATCGCGCCGCTCGGGCGCGCGTCCGGGCGCTCGGTCCGGATGCGGCCGAAATCGAGTTCGAAGAGCCGGTGCGAGCCGTGGCGCCCGGCCAGGCGGCGGTCTTCTACGATGCCGAGCACGACGAGGAGCTGCTCGGCGGAGGCTGGCTCGTCGACCGCGACCAGCCGGTCGGGGAAGGCGCGTGACGCGCGACAGCGAGGTCGACATGGAGCCGGGCTCCGCCGCAGGAGATCCAGAGCCGCACGATGGCCCCGATCTCGATCGCCTCGAGGCGCTGCTCGGCCATCGCTTCGAGTCCCGGGCGCTGCTCGAGATGGCGATCCGGCACGCCTCGTGGGCGCACGAGCAGGGCGACCTGGAGAGCAACGAGCGTCTCGAGTTCCTGGGAGACGCCGTGCTGGGCCTGGTGGTGGCGAGCTCTCTCTATCGCACGAAGCCCGACTGGCAGGAGGGCGCGCTCACCCGGGCCCTCCACGCGATGGTCGAGGGGCGCTCCCTGGCCCGCGTCGGTCGCGCGCTGGGTCTCGGTGGATTCCTGCGTCTGGGCCGGACGGAGCTGAGCTCGGGCGGCAGGGACAAGCCCAGCATCCTGGCCAATAGCGTCGAGGCCTTGATCGGGGCTCTCTATCTGGACGGGGGGCTCCTCGCGGCGAGCGCCTTCATCGAGCGGGTCTTCGCGCCGTCGCTGGCGGAGGATGCAGGCCCCGTCGGCCGCGATCCGAAGACCGAGCTGCAGGAGCGGCTGATGGAGCGCGAAGGCGAGTTCCCCACCTATCGGCTGCTCGGCGATAGCGAGATCGAGGGAGACGAAGAGCGATTCCGGGTCGCGGTCGAGCTGCGCGGCGTGCCGCTCGCCGAGGGCCTCGGACGGACGAAGCGCTCGGCCGAGCGGCGTGCGGCTCGGACGGCGCTCGAGGGGCAGGCGGCCGACGCGCGGGAGCCACGCCAGGGGCGTGCAGAGCGAGTCGGCTCGGGCGACGACGGCGGAGAGCAGGAAGCACCGAGACCCGCCGGCAGGGCCCAGCGAGGGAGCGAAGATGGACGATGAGCCCGTGTCGAGCCCCGCCCCCGAGACCCGGGCCGAGTCGGCCCCGACGGAGCCGGGCGCGCATCGCGCAGGGTTCGTGGCGCTGCTCGGTCCGCCCAATGCCGGCAAGTCCTCGCTGCTGAACGCGCTGCTCGGCGAGCGCCTCGCGATCGTGACGGCGAAGCCCCAGACCACCCGCAGCCGCATCCTCGGCATCCTGCCACGGCCGGGTGCCCAGCTGCTCTTCCTCGACACGCCCGGGCGTCATCAGAGCACGAAGCGTCTGAACCGGGCCTACAACGCGGTGGTCGACGAGGTCGCACGCGACGCCGACGTGGCGCTGCTGCTGGTCGATCGCAGCTCGGGCTGGACCGGGATCCACGACGAGCTGGCCGAGGCGCTTCGAGGCCACGCGCGCCCGACGATCCTCGTCGGCACGAAGAGCGATCTGCGCCGTGCGCGCGACGAGCCCTGGCCGCCTGCGGAGGCGCCCCCGGACTGGCCCGCCCTCGCGGTCTCGGCCCACGGAGGCGAGGGGCTCGAGGCGCTGCTCGAGGCCGTGGTCGAGCGGCTTCCGCTCTCTCCGCCGCTCTACGGTGAGGACGAGCTCACCGATCGCCCGGTGCGCTGGCTGTGCGCAGAGCTGATCCGGGAGGCCCTCTTCGAGCTGCTCGATCAGGAGCTTCCCTACTCGATGGCCGTCGAGGTCCTCCGCTTCGACGAGTCCGACCCGCGCACGTTGAAGATCGGTGCGAACCTGCTCGTGGAGCGTGACTCGCAGAAGCGGATCGTGGTCGGCCGCGGCGGGGCGATGATCAAGAAGATCGGCATCCGGGCCCGTCGGGCCATCGAGGGCTGGCTCGAGCGCCCGGTCCATCTGGAGCTCTTCGTGAAGGTCGACCCGACCTGGATCAAGAGCGGCCGTCGGCTCGAGGAGCTCGGCTACCACTGAGTCCAGGGAGCCCACGGCCCGCGACCGGTCCGCGTGGCCGAGCGTCTCGTCGGGCGCGCGCTCCATCCGACGCGTGCGGTCACTCCTCCGGGTCGAGATCCGCCGCGCCCCCGCTTCGTGGCGCCACCTCGAAGATCCAGAGGGAGCCCGATTCGACCGCCTCGACCGGGATCGCCGCGCCTCCCGCGTACTTCCGGCTCAGCTCTGCGAGCACGGGCGCGAGCCGCGGCCCGGACTCGACTC
>CAYXLY010000526.1:0-3179 GCA_964466005.1 uncultured Spirochaetaceae bacterium
GGCGGCGAGCGGCGCGGCGAGGAGGCCTAAGAGGCCCACCAGCCCGATTCGCGCCAGAAGGCGGAGAGGACGTTTCTGAGTGTTCATTTGCACCGGATCACCTCGTCTGCTGAAGGGAACGGGTGGAGTCCGCCCTGATGGGAGAGCCCTGCGCCGTTCTCGCTGGATTGTCGATCTCTTATAACATGACGCCGAGTCCGCATACAAGCGGAATCGAATCGGACGATCTGCTCGAGAGGGGGGTGCCCTCCCGATCGGCTACGGTGTCGCGCTCTCTGCCCAGTCCCGCATCGAGCCTCCCTCGGGAAGAGGATTCCGGGGCTTGCGGAGCTGAGGCGGGTGGACTCGGAACCCTTCCCCTTGGGGAGGGCGGGGAGGAGGAGAACGCGTGGACGCGACGGAGCGTCGTCCCAACCGCCCATCTCGGGGTCGTCAGGCTCTCGGGCTGGCCCTCGGGCTCTCGCTGGGGCTTTGCCTCGGCCTCGCCGCCACGAGCCTGCGATCCGTCTGGGGCGGAGGATCGGTAGGGATCGAGGAGGCCCCCCCGCGACTCGCGTCTGCCCTCTCGGACGCGGATCCCGTTTCGCGCGCCGCGCGCGTGGCCGGGCTGCTCGCGCGGATCCCGTCCGGCGCCGACGGCCCGGCGGCGATCGCTTCCGTCCGCGACGCGTTTCTCGAGTCGTCGATCTTCGACGGAGAGCCCGAGTACGCCCTGCTCGCGGCCTGGTGGGCGCAGCGCGATCCGCGCTCGGCCCATCGTTGGATCCGGGAGGATCCGCGAGGCGCCTCGATCCGGGTCCTGGCAGCCGTTCTCGATGAGTGGGGCGCGCGCGATCCCGGAGCCGCCGTGCGAGCCGCGACGGAGGAGGGCTTCGCGCTTCGCAGACGCCGCGCGCTGGAGGCCGCGATGGGCGGAGCGGCCCGGAACGAGGCGCTGGACGCCGAGAGCCTGGGCGATGCGCTGGCTGCGATTCCCGACCGCTCCGATCGGCGCCGCGCCATGAAGGCCTTCGGGATCCGACGCCTCGAGCAGGAGAGCCTCGAGTCGCTCCTCGCCTGGACCGAGGCCGCGGGGTCGGACGGGGTCTCGCCGGCGGAGGCGCGGCCGGACGCCGCCGCTCCCGATCACCGGCCGGATCCGTCGCTTCGAGAGGATGGGATCTCGGGCATCGCGATGGCGGTCGCGCTCGAGCATCCCGAGCGGGCGGCGCGACTGCTCTCGACCCGCCTGTCCCCGGACCGGCCGCTGGCCGAAGGCGTGGCCAGTCATGTCGCGGAACGCTGGGCCGAGCGTGACCCGAAGGCAGCGCTCGAGTGGCTCTCGACGCTCGCGCCCGATGCGCTCCTCGCCGAGGCGGTCCGGACGACGTATCGCGCCTGGCTCCTCTCGGATCGGGCGGCGGCCCTGGGCTGGGCGGAAGAGAGAGTCGGGCTCGAGGAGGAGTGGTTCGAGCCGATCCGCGCGAACTACGCCTTCATCCT
The DNA here is from genome assembly GCA_964466005.1 of uncultured Spirochaetaceae bacterium. GTDB lineage: Bacteria > Myxococcota_A > UBA9160 > UBA9160 > UBA4427 > UBA4427. The sequence goes on from CAYXLY010000526.1 coordinate 1,483, forward strand.
GGGCGCGCGGGAGCCGGAGCGCGGTCTCGATCTGCTCTTCGATCTGCCCATCGACCAGGAGCGGGCGCTCTACGTCCAGCACCTCTTCGTGCGCTGGCGGGCGAGGCAGCCCGAGGCAGCCCATCGCTGGCTCGACGCCGCGAGCCTTCCGGAGTCACGCAAGCAGGAGCTGCGTCGGCTGCCGCCACCGCCCCGATTGGCGGGGGGGGCCGCCTCGGATTCGCCGGAGGGCTCCTCGACGGAGAGCGAGAGGACGCAGAGGACCGAGAGCGAGGTGGAGCGATGATCGGGATGCCGTCGGAAGAGGCCGGCGAGGGCACGAAGGAGGCGGGCTCGTCTCGTCTGCGATCCGGGCAGATGCTCGGTCTCGGAGTCGCGTTCGGGCTCGTCCTGGGACTTCTCGCAGGAGACTGGAGCGGGCCGGTCGAGCGGCCGGAGTCGGAGACCTCGAGGCTGCTCGAAGAGGCCGGGCTCGTCGAGCGCACGGCGCATTGGGCGACGGTGCTCTCGCAGGCGGAGCCCGGAGATCTCGAGCGCTTGCGGCCGCGCGTCGACGCATTCGTCCCGGGTCCCCAGGACGTCGAGCTGCGTCTCTTTGCGGAGTGGTGGGCCCGCTTCGATCCGGAGGCCGCCATCGCCTGGGCCGACGAGACCGAGCGCCGGACGGGATTGGATCTCTCCCTCGCCGTGCTCCGGGAGTGGGGACGTCAGGATCCGAGGACGGCGCTCGCCCGCGCCGAGGCCCGGTTCTTCGCGCGCAAGCGGGGACAGATCCTCGACGCGGCGCTCTGGATGGACAAGGGGACCCAGGCCGTCCTGGTCGGATGGGACGAGTCGCTCGTCCCCGGCGCGGTCGAGTGGGTCTTCGAGAGGCCGGATCGCAGGGAACGCCAGGGATTGATGGCGGTCCTGGCCCGCGCCCGGGTCGCCCGAAGCACGCCCTCGGAGATCTGGAGCTGGGCGGAAGGCCTCCCCGATCCGCTGCGGCGGGACATGCTTCCCCTGGTCGCCAGCGCGCTCGCCAGTCGCCATCCGGAGGAGGCCGCCGAGCGGGCCCAGCGTCTGATCGAGGCGGGCGACGACTCCGGATTGGCGGGACGCGTCGCGATGCGCTGGGCGAAGCGCGATCCCAGGGCCGCTCTCGCCTGGCTCTCCGCCCTGCCCGAGAGCGCGGACCGCCGCGACGCGATCACCGAGAGCGCGCGAGCCTGGCTCTCCGCCGATCAGGAGGCCTTCTTCGACTACATGGAGTCGAGAGAGGCCGAGCTCCCGGAGTGGCTCGAGCCGGCCTTCGGTCTCCATGCCCGCGGACTGGCGCGCGCCGGTCGCTTCGAGGAGGGGCTCGCCGTCGCCGTGCGGCTGCGCGAGCCGGATCTCCGGACCTACACCGTGACGCTGGTCCTGCGTCAATGGCTCCAGGCCGATCGGGCCCAGGCGGAGGCCTGGATCGAGAAGGCCGGCATCCCCGATGGCATCGTGCGTCGGGCGAGAGTGAGGCCCGGCGTCGGCGCGTCCCTTCCGTCTCCGTCTCCCTGAGCGGGCGCGCTCGCTCCGAGGAGCGCGTCGAGGGGGCGGGGAGGGTGCGGACGGCGGTCGGACGCGGCCGGATCAGCCCCGATCCAGGCGCTCCCCCGCGACGGGGTCGAGCTGCGCGCGCAGCCTCTCCAAGAGGCAGGTGGCGGCTTTTGACCAATTTT
>CAYXLY010000527.1:0-3163 GCA_964466005.1 uncultured Spirochaetaceae bacterium
CGCGCAGGCCTTCATGGACGTAGCCATGGACGAAACGTCCCTGCCGTCGCGGATCGTTCTCGACCGTCGCCGGGATCAGATGCCCCGCGAAGGCGAGAATCAGCGTCATGGAGAGCGCATAGCTCGAGACCACGGCCAGGCTCACGCCGACCGCGATCGTCCCGGTGAACTCGCCGCCGGCTCCCGGCATCAACGCGATGGGCATGAAGGCGAGCACCGTCGTGAGCGAAGAGGCGCCCAGAGGCACGAAGAGATCGCGCACGACACCGCGAATCGCCTCGACCGTTCCGGCGCCCCGACGCAGCCGCAGCTCGTACTCGTCGACGACCACGATCGCGTTGTCGATCAGGAGACCGAGCGCGATGATCAGCCCGGTCACCGACATCTGATGCAGCGGCACGCCGAGCCACCTCATCTCGACGAGCACCATCAACAGCGTGAGCGGCAGGATCGAGGCCACCACGAGCGCCGAGCGCAGCCCCATCATGAAGAGCAGCACGACGACCACGATCGCGGCGCCGAGGGCGAGATTCCCGACCAGAGTGGCCAGGCGCGCCTCGGTGTAGCCGCTCTGATCGAAGAGGATCTCGAAGCCCACGCCGGGAGGAATCTCCTCGCGGTAGGCCTCGATCACGCTCCGGGCCCTCTCGCTCCACTGATCGACCCGGCCATGGCGCGCGAGCATCGTCGCCGAGACCGCGACGCCCCGTTGGCCACCGAGCAGGGCGATCGTCTCCGGCGGATCGCTCTGCGTCTTCTCGACGCGCGCGACGTCTCCCACCCGCAAGACGCGGCCGTCCTCGCCGCTGCGCAGCGGCACGCGGTGCACGCGTTCGACGCTCGAGAGCTGCCCGGCGACCTCGAGCGGCATCGCGCTCTGCTCGCGCTGCAGCCGACCGGCGGGACGCCTCGTGTCCGCGCTCGCGATGGCGCGGGCGAAGCGCACGGGATCGAGTCCGATCTCGGCCAGCCGCAGCGGATCGACGGTGACGCGCAGCTCCTCGGCGACCTCTCCGTAGAGCTGCGTCTCCTTCGTCCCCGGCAGCACCCGAAGCCGGTTCTCGAGCTCTTCGGCGAGGCGGGTGAGCAGACCCATCTCGGGCTCTCCCGGCAGCTTCCATGTGAGGCCGACCAGCAGCGTGATCGCGGTCGAGGTCCGGTCTTCGAAGGCGGGCTCGCTGGCGCCCTCGGGCAGCTCGGGAATCACGTCGGCGAGCTCGTCGCGCACCCGCGACCAGATCTCGTCGACGTCGGACTCGTCGTATTGCTCCTCGAGCTCGAGCCGCACGACGGACTGCCCCGTCCGGGAGATCGACTCGATCAGCGCGATCTCGTGGATCTCCTGGAGATGGGACTCGATCTTCTCGCTGATCAGCGCCTCGACGCGATCGGCCGTCGCGCCGGGATACAGGGTCACGACATCGGCGAACCGCCGAGAGAGCGTGGGATCCTCCTGGCGCGGCAGCGTCTCGAGCGCAGCCAGGCCGGCGACCGCGATGAAGCAGACGCCCAGCACGGCCAGACGACCCTTCCGGTAGAAGAGATCGGAGAGCATGGCGACGACCTCAGGATCGAAGCGCGACGAAGGGGGCGGGATCGGACGACGCCGAGGCGGGAGGAGCCGCGACCGAGCCGAGCTCCTGCGATCCGGCCGGCACCGGCGCCGTCTCCACGATCTCGACGGACAGCCCCGGCACCAACCGGTGGAGACCGTCTCGAACGATCCGGTCGCCCTTCCGGAGCGTCCCACGGACGAAGGCCCGGGTGGACTCGGCCTGGATGATCTCGACCTGCCGGCGCTCGATGCGCGTCTGACCCGACTCTCCGTCCACGACGGCGAAGGCGGTCCAGGTCCCACGTCGGCCCTCGGTCAGCGCGCCCAGCGGAATCCACGCGCCCGGCGCCTCGATCTCCCGAGCCAGACGCACCCAGGCGAGGGAGCCGACGGCGAGCCGGGGCCGCTCTTCGGGACCCGACGCGATCTCGAGGATCGCCGTCTGTGTCCGCGTCACGGGATCGATCTCCGGCACGATCGCACGCACGACGGCCGAGAGAACGCGGCCGCCGCTCTCGACGCGATGACGGCTTCCGACCTCGAGACCACCCGCCAGCTCGGGCGGGACCCCGAGATGGATCTCCTGTCCCTCTTCCTCGAGCACGGCCAGCACCGGCTGCCCCGGCGACGCGATGCTCCCCTCGTCGGCGAGCCGACGGACGATGATGGCCGGATAGGGCGCGTGCAGGCTCGAGAGCTCGAGGCCGACCTCGGTGTGCTCGAGCGCCGCCCGGTCCGCCGAAAGCTGCGCCTCGAGCGCGCTCTCGTTGGCCAGGGCCTCGTCGAGGTCCTGAGCCGAGAGGGAGCCCGCCTGGCTCAGCTCGCGTTGGCGGCCCGCGGTCACGCGCGCCAGCTCGAGGCGGGCGCGCGTGGACTCGACGTTCGCCTCGAGCTCGCGACGACGCGCCTCGAGCTCCCGCGTGTCGAGTCGCGCGAGCAGGGCGCCGGCCTCGACGCGATCTCCTTCGTCGACCTCGATCCGGGCGAGGCGACCGCTGCGCTCGAAGCCGAGGTCGCTGCGCCGCCGGGAGACGACCCGTCCGGCCAGCCGCTCCCGGATCTCGAATCGATCCGCGAGACGCACCTCGACCACGGCGACCGGAAGAGCGCGGTCGCCCGCCTCCTCCCCGGATTGCGCCCCGGTCACCGCATCGCTGCGGACGGCCCACGACAGCGCCAGCACGACGAAGAAGAGCGCCGCGAAGAAGGCGCTGACTCCGAGCGCCGCGCGTGTTTCCTGGCTCATGGACTCGCTCCCGACTCGACGGAAGCCGGGGGCGCACCGATTCCGCGAAGAAAGAACTCGATCAGCGGCTCGACGAGATCGTCGAACTCGCGACCGAGGAGAAGCTTCCGGCTGAGCTCGAGGGTCACGAGACCGTGGAGCGCACTCCAGGCGAGATGGGCCTGGGTCAGCGGGTCGCCTTCGACGTGCCCGGCCTCGTGAAGCTCGACGAGCGCCGTCACGAGAGGCTGCCAGCCGCAGAGGATCGCCTCGCGCTTCTCGGGCTGAGCGAGCAGCTCTGCGTCGATGCCCGCCTCGCGCGCCATCTCGAACATGATCCGGTAGGCCTGGGGCTGGGCCATGGCGAACCGGATATAGGCACG
>CAYXLY010000528.1:0-3148 GCA_964466005.1 uncultured Spirochaetaceae bacterium
TACCAGACCGGAACGATCGTATAACCGTCGGAAAGCAAGAGGATGCCACAGTACGAGGCTCATCGGTGGCTCGCGAGCAAGGTGGGACTCCTCGTCGGTGCGGTCCTCACGATCGTGACGCTGATCGCGACCTTTCTCGGTGTCGTCGATTTCGCGCTCAGTCGCGTGATGCAGCAGGTGTTGGGTTGACAGACTCAGTGACGGAGACGACCGGCGAAGGATCGAACGGGGAGCCCCAGAAGGACTCCTCGAAGAAGTGGTACATCGTGCACACCTACTCGGGGCAGGAGACGCGCGCGAAGAAGGCGTTGCTCGAGCGGGCCAGGACGATGGGCTTCGAGGAGCAGTTCGACGAGGTGCTCGTCCCCGAGGAGAGCGTCGTCGAGATGGTGGGCGGCCAGAAGCGCACCTCCAAGAGGAAGTTCTTTCCCGGCTACATCATCGTGCACATGGACCTCAACAACGAGACCTGGCACGTGGTGAAGGGGACGCCGAAGATCACGGGCTTCGTGGGCAACGCGACGGATCCGCCGGCCATCTCGGACGAAGAGGTGGCCCGGATGACCCAGAGGATCAAGGAGGGGGCGGTCAAGCCCAAGCCCTTGATCCGCTTCGAGGAGGGCGAGAACGTGCGGGTGACCACGGGCCCGTTCGCGAACTTCTCGGGCTTCGTCGACGAGGTGATGGAGGACAAGGAGAAGCTCCGCGTGATGGTGCAGGTCTTCGGGCGCGCGACGCCGGTGGTCCTGGACTACTCGAACGTGGAGAAGGCCTGAGCGGACGGCGCTCGGGCGCGTGCCGGACAGGCGTCCGGTCGCTCGATGAACCGCCAGCAGCGAGCGGGAGATCGTCTCGGACGATCGTGGACCGCCAGCGAGTGGTAGGAGAACGAAGTGGCTAAGAAAGTCATGGCCATGGTCAAGCTTCAGTGTCCGGCCGGGCAGGCGAATCCCGCCCCGCCCGTCGGTCCGGCACTGGGCCAGCATGGCGTGAACATCATGGAGTTCTGCAAGGCGTTCAACGCCCGCACGCAGGACCAGCCGGGAATGATCATCCCGGCCGAGATCACGATCTACGCGGATCGGAGCTTCACCTTCGAGCTGAAGTCGCCTCCGGCGGCCGTGCTCCTCAAGAAGGCGGCCAAGATCAAGAGCGGCTCGGGGGAGCCGAATCGGACCAAGGTGGGGCAGGTGACGAAGTCCCAGCTGGCCGAGATCGTGGAGATCAAGAAGAACGATCTGAACGCCTACGACCTCGAGCAGGCGACGAAGATCATTGCGGGGACCGCGCGCTCGATGGGCCTCGAGGTCGTGGAGGGCTGAACGAGATGCCGAAGAAGAGCAAGCGCTATCGTCAGGCCCTCGAGGTCGTCGAGCCGGATCGGACCTACAGCCTTGAAGAGGCCCTGGCCAAGCTCAAGGAGATTCCGACGGCGAAGTTCGACGAGACCGTCGACATCGCGATCAACCTGGGTGTCGATCCGAAGCACGCCGACCAGATGGTTCGTGGAGCGATCGTCCTCCCGAACGGGGTCGGCCGCGATGTCCGGGTGCTCGTCTTCGCCAAGGGGGACAAGGAGAAGGAGGCCCTCGAGGCCGGAGCGGATCACGTGGGCGGCGACGAGCTGGCCAAGAAGATCCAGGACGAGAGCTGGTTCGAGTTCGACCGGGTGATCGCGACGCCGGACATGATGGGCGTGGTCGGTCGGCTCGGGCGCGTGCTGGGGCCCCGCGGCCTGATGCCCAACCCGAAGCTGGGGACGGTCACGCCGAACGTCGGAGACGCGGTGCGGGATCAGAAGGCGGGCAAGGTCGAGTATCGCGTCGACAAGGCCGGGATCGTGCATTGTGGGATCGGCAAGATCTCCTTCGACACCGAGAAGCTCTGGGAGAACGCGTCGGTCCTGATCGACACGATCCTGAAGGCGAAGCCCTCGGCGACGAAGGGCACCTATCTGAAGAAGATCGCCATCTCCTCGACGATGGGACCGGGCTTGAAGGTCGATCCCGCGTCGCCCCTGAAGGCCGCCTAGATCCTCCGGAGAGTCGAGGGTCGGGCAGGGAGCCCCGATCGCGGCAGGTCCGCGGGATCGAGGGGCGCGGAGCCCGAGACAGCGCGCCCGGAGAGGGCGAGAGGGAAGAGGACGCAACATGTTGACGCGTCAGCAGAAAGAAGAGCAGGTCGCCGAGCTCCGGGACAAGTTCGGCCGGGCGACCAGCGTGTTCGTGGCCGACTATCGAGGTCTGGGCGTCGGGCAGATGGAGGCGCTTCGCGGTGGACTCCGCGCGGCGGAGAACGGCGAGAGCGAGTTCCGGGTCGCCAAGAACTCGGTCCTGCGTCTCGCCTCCGAAGGGAGCCCGGTCGAAGGATTGAGGCCGCACTTCAAGGGGACGACGTCGATCGCGATGTCGTTCGGGGACCCGGTGGTCCTGGCGAAGACCCTCGTGACCTACGCGAAGGCCAACGAGGACTTCGAGCTGAGGAGCGCGGTCTTCGAGGGCAAGGTTCTCGACGAGGGCGAGATCGCGACGCTCGCGACTCTTCCGTCGCTCGACGAGCTTCGCGGCAAGATCGTGGGCTTGCTCCAGGCACCGGCCGGCAAGCTGGCCCGGCTGCTGAACGAGCCGGCAGGGCAGCTGGCTCGCCTGGCCGCGTCGCGTGAGAAGGCGCTCGCCGAAGGCGGGGAGTAGCTCGATCGGGAGGCCCGCTCGCGAGGGCATGCGTCTCCCGAAATCTGGCCGGGTCCGATGGGATCCGGTGTCACACTGGCCGGGCGGGAGGGTGTTCGAAGCACCCGCTGGCACCGCCCAAAAAGGAAGAGGAATCATGGCGGATCTGAACGAAATCGTGGACACGTTGTCCAGCCTCACGGTGATGGAAGCAGCCGAGCTCGCGAAGCTCCTGGAAGAGAAGTGGGGCGTGTCGGCGGCAGCTCCCGTCGCCGTCGCGGCTGCCGCCGGTCCGGCCGCGGGCGAGGAGGCCGCCGAGGCGAAGGATGACTTCGACGTGATCCTCACCTCATTCGGTGACAAGAAGATCCAGGTGATCAAGGAGATTCGCGGGATCACGGGTCTCGGCCTCAAGGAGGCCAAGGAGCTCGTGGAGGGCGTGCCGAAGTCCATCAAGGAGGGCGTGCCGAAGGACGAGG
>CAYXLY010000529.1:0-3129 GCA_964466005.1 uncultured Spirochaetaceae bacterium
GATGACGACGGCCACGGGCGAGTCGCCGGCCGGCTCGCCGGGCTTCTCGGCGCCGTTCTTCGCCTCGCCCTCGAGCGCCAGGGGACCGCAGCCGGCGCCGCCGGCCATCGCGAGGCCGAGCGCCAGGACGAGCCCGGTCCGGCCTCGGGCGCGGCTCCGGGTCCGGGCGAAGGATCGAGAGATCGCGTCGAGCACGGAGAGCCCGGCTCGTGCGGCGATTGCGGGCAGGCCGGTTGCGGGCAGAGCGATTCCCGGAAGAGGGACGCGGGGAGGCGCCGGAGAGGCCGTCATGGCGGTGGAGAGAGGAGCGCGCGCCTGCAGGCGGCGCCGGTCGTCGCGGGTCGGGAAGCTGGAGTCCGTCATGTCGAGAGGGTATGCGTTCTCGGCGCTTCCGGCTCGTTCCGGTAGCGCGCCAGAAAGTCGGCGGCGAAGGACCGGTAATCCCCCCCGAGAATGGCGCGCCGGGCCTCCGACACGAGCCGCTGGTAGAACCGGGCGTTGTGGATCGAGCAGAGGATCGCCGAGAGGACCTCGTTGGCGGCGAAGAGATGGTGGAGATAGGCCCGTGTGAAGCCGCCCGTGCAGGTGTAGCAGTCGCACCCGGCATCGACCGGGAAGGCGTCTCGGCGAAAGCGCCGATTCGTGAGTCGGATCCGGCCGCGCGAGGTGAAGACCGTCGCCGAGCGCGCATAGCGGGTCGGGATCACGCAGTCGAACATGTCGATCCCGAAGCCGATGCACGCGATCAGATCCTCGGGCAGACCGACGCCCATCAGGTAGCGCGGCTTTCGCTCGGGCAGCAGCGGGGCGGCGTGGTCGGTGACCTGGCAGAGGAGCTCGTGGCCCTCGCCCACGGAGACGCCACCGATCGCATAGCCGGGACAATCCATCGCCACGAGCGAGGCGGCGCAGGCCTCGCGAAGCTCGGGATAGGTCGATCCCTGCACGATGCCGAAGAGCGCCTGGTCCTGCGGCCGACCGTGGGCCCGCATGCATCGCTCCATCCACTGAAGCGTGCGACGCACACCCTGGCCGGCCTGCTCGCGCGTCGCCGGCCAGGGCGTGCACTCGTCGAAGGCCATGATGATGTCGGCTCCGAGTCGATTCTGGATCTCGATCGAGCGCTCGGGCGTGAGGTCGATCGTCTCGCCCGTCACCTCGTTCTGGAAGGTCGCTGCGCGATCGTCGATCTCGACCCCGGGCAGGGAGAAGACCTGGAAGCCGCCGCTATCGGTCAGGATCGGCCCGGGCCATTGCATGAAGGCGTGTAGACCGCCCAGCTTCTCGACGAGCTTCTCCCCGGGCCGCAGGGCCAGATGATAGGTATTGGCGAGCACGATCTCGGCGCCCGTCTCGGCGACCTGGGCCGGCGTCATCGCCTTGAGCGCGCCATGGGTTCCGACGGGCATGAAGGCGGGGGTGTGGATCGGGCCATGCGGCGTCTCGAGGCGCCCGGCGCGGGCCCGCTCGTCGGTCCGCTCCAGCTCGAACGCGAAGGGGGCGGCCCCGTCCGGGAGCGCAGAGGGACTCTGCGTGTCGGCCGGCTGGGGTCGGGTCGGGGAGCTCTCCATGGCAGGGCAGCGTAGCGAGTCCGTCTCGTGCGGGTCTGTGGCACCATGAGGCGGCGGTTCGCGTGCCGGGATCCGATGCGCCCGAGCCCGAGCCCGAGCCCGAGCCCGAGCCCGAGCCCGAGCTCGAGCCCGCGACAGGCAGGCGCGGAATGGGTGCGCCGCGCAGGGCCGGCTGTAGCGGCTCGAGGGAACGAGACGGGAGGATCCGATGCAGGCTGGACGGGGGGACGACGGTGGACGGACCGGAGCGGTCGGCCCCGACGGCGAGGCGGGATCCGGCTCGCCCGCGCCCGCATGCGAGGCCTTCGGCGACCGGCTGATCGAGTCGGTGCGCCGACTCGGCCATCCCCTCTGCGTGGGACTCGATCCGCATCTCGATCCGATTCCGCCGCTCTTCCGGCGAGGCTCGATGCGCGCCGGGGATCCGGCGACCGCGGAGGCCGTGGAGTCCTTCCTGGCGACCATCCTCGATCGGATCGCTGGGCGAGTCGCGATCGTGAAGCCCCAGATCGCCTTCTTCGAGCAGCTCGGCTGGCGCGGCCTGCAGACGCTCGAGCGCCTCTGCGCCCGGGCCCGGGCAGCCGGGCTCCTCGTGCTGCTCGATGCGAAGCGCGGCGACATCGGCTCGACCGCCGAGGGCTATGCGGCAGCGTACCTGGCCCGCGAGGCGGCGCTTCCGGTCGACGCGATCACGCTCAGCCCCTATCTGGGCTTCGACAGCCTCGCGCCCTTCGGCCGAGTGGCCGAGGAGGCCGGCCGCGGGCTCTTCGTCCTCGTGAAGACGAGCAATCCCGGCAGCGGCGATCTGCAGGATCGGGAGATCGACGGCGAGCCGCTCTTTGCCCGCGTGGCGGAGGGGCTGGTCGGGCTCGAGGAGTCGCTGCGCGGACCGCGGACGGGCTGGTCCTCCCTCGGCGTGGTCTGCGGGGCGACCTGGCCGGAGCCCGCGCGCCGGGTGCGGGCCGCGCTGCCCCACGCGCTCTTCCTCGTCCCCGGCTACGGCGCCCAGGGCGGGAGCGCGGCGGCCGCGGTCGAGGGCTTCGTTCCTGGCCCGCGCGGTCTCGAGGGCGGCATCGTCAACTCCTCGCGGGGCATCCTCTTTCCCGACGGCGCCTCCGAGGCGACCTCGGGGTCGCGCTGGGAGTCCTCGATCGACGCTGCGCTCGACCGGGCGATCGGCGAGCTCGGAGAGGCCGTCGCGAAGGGCGGGGTCCACAGCGATTAGACGGGCAGTCACCCAGCGCGCGGAGCGGGATCCTTTTCATCGTAAATTTACAGTCTAAGCTACGGGTGTGGCCCGACCGCTCTCCGACGACGAGATCCAGGATTTTCGAGCCTCGCTCTGCGAGGTGGCCGAACGGCTCTTCGCCGAGCAGGGCTACGAGGGGGTCACGCTGCGCGCGATTGCGGCGGAGCTCGGCTGCAGCCCGATGACCCCCTACCGCTATTTCGAGAACAAGGAGGCCATCTTCACGGCCGTTCGCACGGCTGCCTTCATGCGCTTCGGCCAGGCCATCCAGGCCGCCACCCGCGCGCATCCCGACCCGGTCGATCGGCT
>CAYXLY010000530.1:0-1183 GCA_964466005.1 uncultured Spirochaetaceae bacterium
GCTCGAGCTTCCGCCGCATCCGCAACATCGAGGGGCGCCTGGACGACACCTTCGTCTACGGCCCTCAGGTCGTCGTCCATCCTCACGTGTTCCGCTCCCGCCTCGCACGCGCCGCAGAGATCCGCGAGTACCAGGTCGAGCAGACGCCTCGGGTCGCACGGATCCGGGTCGTCGCGCAGCCTGACCTCGACGAGCGACAGCTGGCTCGAAGTCTCGAGGCGGACCTCGCCCGACTCGGCCTTTCGACACCGACGGTCGGGATCGAGCGCGTCGATGCGATTCCGCGTCAGGGCCAGGGCAAGCTCAAGCGCTTCGTGACATGCCCTGGGCCGACGGACCTGGACTCCGTCGCCTAGGGAACCTCTGCACGAGGCGCCGTGCCAGGGGCCGAGTCAGGTAGCAGTCCCGTGCTGAAACATCCCCGCGCCGAAGGGGCCGCGAGCTCGGTCACTGGCTCAACGCGAAGCGAGCTCCGCCTCCCAATCCGTGATGGCCTGCACGATCTCCTCCGGAGCATCCTCCTGAATGAAATGCCCGGCTTCTTCGAGGAGCACGGTTGGATGATCTCGAAAGATCGCTTCGAAGCGCTCACGCTCTGGCGCCTGGAAGGCGAAATCCTTCTGTCCCCAGACGAGAAGAGTCGGCTTGTCCGCAATGCGCGGCAGATCGTCAAGCACGCCCTCCAGAAAGGAGCTCGCGGCCGTGAGCTCGGCAGGGAAGACATGCGTGGGGGGTGCGTGACGCCCGCGTCTCGAATGGCGCGAGATACATGCGTAGCTCTTCCTGGCTGAGCGGGGTCACCACCCCGCGCGCGAAGAAGAGTCGCACGATGCCATTGCAGCACCAGGCGATGAACTTCCCCACAGGCCCGCCCATGATCTGGCTGAACCTGCGTTGACCGTCACGTTCGATCGGCCAGGCCCATGTATTGCCGATGACCAGGCGCTGGATTCGATCCGGATTCCGCTCCGCGAGGAAGAGGCCGATGGGCCCGCCCCAATCCTGAACGAAGAGGGTGACCTCTCGGAGATCCATCCGGCTCAGGAACTCGTCCATGACCGCAGCCTGCTCGACGGCCGTGAACCCGAACCCGGCGCGGGCCTTGGACAGGCCGAAGCCCGGATAGTCCGGCGCAATCACACGGTGTTCTTCGGCAAGGCCGGGGATCATCTTTCGATAGAGG
>CAYXLY010000530.1:1283-3126 GCA_964466005.1 uncultured Spirochaetaceae bacterium
GAGGCAGGATCCCCCACCGGCTTTCCGGGTCCCCCGCACCGCCCGGAGAGACGGGCGCTATGTTCCGGCCGCCACTGCCGCCCAAACCGAGCCCGCCTTGACCCCGATCCGTCGTCCCGACCCGAGCCAGATCACCGAGGCCCTCTCCAGCCAGGCGCTCACCTACCCGGAGGTGGGGGCGACCTCCGATCCCGACGCTCTCGCTTCGATTCCCGACCGCTACGACCTGGACCGCCATCGCTTCACGCTCGGCTCGGGCCGCCCGCTCTACGAGCGGGCTCGCGCGTCGCTGCTGACCTGGCGGCATTTCGACATTCCCTGGCTCGAGCTGCACGGCAGCACTCGCGAGGTCGTTCCGGACGGCGTCGTCGCGACCCTGGTGCGTGTGGCGGGTCTCTGGCTCGTGAACCCGTGTCGCGTCGTCTACATCGAGGGCCGGTCGGGAGAGGCCGACGAGACCGCCTTCGCCTACGGCACGCTGCCCGGACACGCCGAGCAGGGCGAGGAGCGTTTCTCCATCCGCCTCGATCCGGTCGGCGGTGAGGTCGTCTACGAGGTCACGGTCTTCTCGCGGCCCGCACGGCTGCTCTCGCGGATCGGCTATCCATGGGCGCGCCGGGTGCAGCGTCGCTTCGTGGCCGCCTCTGCGGAGGCACTCGCCAGCGCCTGCCGATCGGAGGCGCGCCGCCTCGTCCGCCCTCCCCCGCCCCGGACCTGAGCCGATCGAGGGCGCGCCGTGCTCCGGATTGCGGCTCCCCTTGCGCCTTCTTCGGACGCCGCGGGGGCGAGGATCCGGGAGGCTCCGGAGGCACACTCGAACCCGGCCCCAGCCGTCGCGACCGGATGACACGCGTGCATCACGGCCGTCGGTGCATTGCGATAGGCTCCCGACCTCGACCGAGGAGGTGTGTGCGATGAGAGCCTGGGTGGTGAAGGACCAGGGCCATCCCTGGGACGTGTTCGAGCGGACCGACTTTCCCGAGCCGACGCACGAGGCGCTACAGGGGTACACGGTCGATCTCGCGGGGCTGCGTACTCGCCGGGAGGGTGAGCCTCCGGCGGACGACTACGTGATCGTGCGGGTGCTCGCGGCCGCCCTGGCGACGCCGGACCTGACGATGGCGACAGGCGCCTATCCCGTGCCCATCGAGCGCCCTTATGTCTCCGGGCAGGAGGCGGTCGGGATCGTCGAAGAAGCGACCGAGCGCCATCGCGGCCTGATCGGAAGACGGGTGATCGGCTTCACGCCCCAGCCCTGGGGCTGCTTCGCGGAGCGCTGCGTCGTTCTCGGTAGCACGCTCTACGAGGCCCCCGCTGGCATGAGCGACGAGGAGGCGGCGGGCTTCGTGATCGCCGGGCATACGGCGCATCACGCGGTCCATCGTCGCGGCCGGGTCCGGTCGGGCGAACGCGTGCTCGTGCTCGGCGCGGCGGGCGGAGTCCCTTCGTCGGCCGTGCAGCTCTGTGTCGCGGCGGGGGCCCACGTCGTCGCCGTGGCCGGAGGCGCCGAGAAGACGGCCTTCTGTCGGGAGCTCGGGGCGCAGGTCGTGATCGATCATCGGCAGGGTGACTTCGTGGAGGCGGTCGAGCGCGCGCTCGGCCCCCACTCCATCGACATGATCGTCGACTTCGTGCAGGGCGAGCCCGGGCGACGGGCGCGCACGCTGCTCGCGGTGGAGGGCCGGCACGTGATGGCCGGGCATGCCGGTGGCCTCATCCCCGTCCAGCCGCACGAGTTCTACCTCCAGAACTGGACACTGATCGGCTGCTGCATGGGCTCCGGATATGGAGAGCGGCTGCCCGAGATCGAGGACGCAGCCCATGCCCACCTGCTGCAGCTGGT
>CAYXLY010000531.1:0-3117 GCA_964466005.1 uncultured Spirochaetaceae bacterium
CTACAAAAACTTTCGAGAAGCGCTATAGAGCGGTCCAGGAACGACGCCCCCTCTCCGCGCTGATGCGGGGTCTATGAGGCGGAGCTCCCCAGCGCGCTCGCGAGAGCCGGAGCCTCTGGGCCTGTCCGGCTCAGGCCTGCCCGACGGACCCGAAGGCCGCGCGGCGTTCGACGAGCGGCTCGAGCGCCCGACGAAAGCCGTCGAGATCTTCGTAGCGCGCGCCCTGGATGAAGTCGGTCACGCCGAGGGCCTCGAGCGCCTGCAGCCGCTCGAGATCGACGGCCTCGGAGTCCGAGCCGAGGGCGCCGAAGACGGCGACGAGCGGCGCGCCGCGGCCGGCCTCCGCGAAGCGCTCCCGGAGCTCGTGCAAGGGCTCCGCGAGCGCCTCCGGGTCGCTCGTCATCGGCATCCAGCCCTCTCCGAAGCGCGCAGCGCGTCGGAGGGCATGGGGCGCGCCGCCGCCGATCCAGATCCGGGGGCGCGCCGGGTGGGGACGGAACACGAAGGGCTGCTCGTGGAGCGTGACGACGTCGTCCTCCGCGCCGAAGGCCTCGAGGAGAAAGGCCAGCGTCTCGTCCGCGAGGCGGCCGCGCGCCCGGGGATCGACCCCCAGCGCCCGGAACTCCGCCTTCATCCAGCCCACGCCGACGCCCAGCTCCAGGCGACCGCCCGAGAGCTCCTGGATCGTGGCGACCGCCTTCGCCGTCGGCAGGGCGGGGCGATAGGGCAGGATCAGGACGGCCGTGCCGAGCGCGATCCGCTCGGTCGAGGCGGCCAGCCAGGCCAACGCGGAGAGGGGATCCAGGTAGCGTCCGCCCGACCCCTGTGTCTGGTCGGGCGGGATCGCGACATGGTCCGGCAGCCAGAGGGCTTCGAGGCCCGACTCTTCGGCGAGCCGCGCGCTCTCTCGGAGGATCGGGGCCGTCGCCGCCGCGCCCATCGTCCGCAGAGCGAATCCGAATCGCATCGTGTGGTGCCTCCTCTCGCCCGCCTCGCCCGCCTCGCCCGCTGCCGCTCGTGATCACCGACTCGCGCTCGGGATCCTCGGGTGTTCGGGGATCGATCGGATGCGCCCGATCCCCGACGCAGACGTGGGCTTCGTTCTCGTCCCTGTTGTACTTTACGGCCGCCCCCAACGGGACGCATGGCTGCGGTCACTCGCGTCCCCTCTCGCGCCCGGAGGATCGATCCTGTCCCGCCTCGCCGATGCTCCCGCGATTGCGGTCGATCCCGATCCCGAGGCCGATGCCTGCTTCATCGAGGTCCGGGACGTCCGCCTGTCATTCGGTCGACGGCCGGTCTTCGAGGGTCTCGATTGCCGCATGAGTCGCGGCGGCATCCATATCCTGCTCGGTGGCAGCGGTGCCGGGAAGAGCACGCTGCTTCGCATGATTGGCGGGTTGCAGCGAGCGGACTCCGGGGAGGTCCGGGTGGCAGGCGAGGATCTCTCCCGGCTCTCCGAGCGCGAGCTGGGAGAGATCCGCAAGGGCATCGGCATGCTCTTCCAGAACGGCGCCCTGCTCGACTCGATGACGGTTCTCGAGAACGTCGGACTCCCCCTGCGTGAGCATGCCCGCCGACCCTGGAAGGAGATCCGCGGGCGCGTGACGCAGGTGCTCGCCTCGGTCGGTCTCGAAGACGTCGAGGACCTGCTGCCGCGCGAGCTCTCGGGCGGCATGTTGCGACGCGTGGCCTTCGCCCGGGCGATCGTGATGGAGCCTTCGATCCTCCTCTGCGACGAGCCCTTTTCCGGGCTCGATCCCTTGAACGTGAGCCGGATCGAGGATCTGCTCGTGAAGCTCAATCGCGATCTCGGTCTGACGATCCTCGTGACCTCGCATCACATGCCTTCTTCGCTTCGGATGGCGGATCAGCTGATCCTCCTGCAGAAGGGTCGATGCGTGGCGGGATCGCCCGAGGAGCTCGCCGGAAGCCGGGACGAGTCGATCACGGAGTTCCTCGGAGAGGACGGCCGCGCCTATCTGGCCCGCCTGCACGAGCTGCGAGAGGGGAGCGAGCTGAGAGAGGGGAGCCCCGGATGATCGAGTCGATCCGGAGCCTCGGAGCCCGGTCGACCGGGCTCGTCGAGGGGCTCGGGACCGTCACGCGTTTCGGCGGAGCGATCGTGGCGACGCTGCCTCGCACGCCGACCCGCTTCGGCTTCTTCCTGCGCGCTCTCTACGACGCCGGCGTGCTCTCGGTCGCGCTGGTCTGCCTATCGGGCTTCACCGTCGGGATGGTCCTCGGGCTCCAGCTCTACAACACGCTGACGCGCTTCGGAGCCGAGGAGGGGCTCGGCGCCGTCGTCGGCCTCTCGCTCGTCCGCGAGCTCGGGCCCGTCCTGACGGGCCTGCTCGTGACGGGCCGGGCCGGCTCGGCAATCACTGCCGAGATCGGCTCCATGAAGGCGACCGAGCAGCTCGACGGTCTCCGGATGATGGCGATCGATCCGATGCATTTCGTCGTGATGCCGCGCGCGATGGCGCTCACCGTGGCGCTGCCGCTGCTGAACGGCCTCTTCATCGCGCTCGCGATCGGCGGCGCCTACGTGGTGGGCGTGGAGCTCCAGGGCCTCGACGGCGGGGTCTACCTCTCTGGGCTCGAAGATGCGGTGCTCTTTCGGGACGACGTCGGCCAGAGCCTCGTGAAGAGCGTCGTCTTCGGGATGCTTCTCGGGCTCGTGGCGACCTACAAGGGACATGCCTGCGAGCCGGACGCGGCGGGCGTGGCCCGCGCGACCACCTCGACGGTCGTCACGGCCTCGGTCTGCATCCTCTTGAGTGACTACGTGATCACGGCATTCTGGGACGTGTGAGTCGACCAGCGTCGAGCCTGCCTGCCGCGGGCTCGTGGGTGAGGGAGAAGTTCCCATGCGGGACAATGCAACACGCGATCTGATGGTGGGCCTCTTCGTTCTGGTGGGACTCCTCGCCCTGGCCTACCTGTCCCTGCGCGTAGGCGGACTCGATCTGGTGCGGGAGGAGCGGATGACCCTGCGCGCGACCTTCGACGACATCGGTGGGCTCTCGGTCCGGGCGCCCGTTCGCATTGCCGGGGTGAAGGTCGGGCAGGTCTCGGCGATCGCACGCCGGTTCGACGACCCCGAGCTCGCGGTGC
>CAYXLY010000532.1:0-3110 GCA_964466005.1 uncultured Spirochaetaceae bacterium
GACGTAGTAATAGTGCTCGATCTGTCCGGGGGCCGTCTCGTCGCGATCGATCGTGACGTCCTCGGGATCCTTCAGGAAGAAGCGCGACAGCGAGCGGACCTTCTCGGGCATGGTGGCCGAGAAGAGATGGGATTGTCGCTTGCGCGGCAGATAGCTCGCGATCTCCTTCATGTCGGGCCAGAAGCCGAGGGAGAGCATCTCGTCGGCCTCGTCGAGCACGAGCACCTTGGTATGGTCGAGATGCATCCGCTTGCTCTTCAGGTGGTCGAGGATGCGGCCCGGCGTGCCGACGACGATGTGCGCGCCCTTCTCGAGCCCCTCGAGCTGGGGCCCGTAGGCGACGCCGCCGTAGATCGGCAGCACGCGCACGCCGCGATGGCGACCGAGCTGCTCGAGCTCGATGGCGACCTGATTCGCGAGCTCGCGGGTCGGGAGCAGGATGATCGCCTGCGTCTCGTCGAGGTCGGTGTCGACCGCCTCCACGAGCGGGATCCCGAAGGCGCCGGTCTTGCCGGAGCCCGTCTGGGCCTGGACGATGAGGTCTCCGCCCGCTCGCATGCGGGGAATCGCAGCCGTCTGGACGGGAGTGGGAGTATGCCAGCCGAGATCCCGGATGGATTGTTGGATGTCGGGGGCGATGTCGGCGAAAAGTTCAGAGAGTTCAGTCATATGCGGGTGGCACGCTACCCCTGACGCGCGAGCGGCGCAACGTGCGCCCCGCCTCCTTCGGGGCTCCGGGCTGCCTCTGCGGCCGACTCGAGCAGGCCGTCTGTCCGTCGCCGGCCGACTCACGACTTCACCGGTGCTCGTCCGGGCGGCCGAGGCGGCCCGCGTCGGTCGAAGACCCCCTGGGCTGCTAAGCTGGCGCGATGCCGCGCGTCGACCCCTCGGATGTGGCCCATGTGGCCCGCCTCGCCCGCCTCGCGCTCTCGTCCGACGAGATCGAGGCGAGGCGGCGCGATCTCGAGCAGATGCTCGATTACGTGGCGGCGCTCGACGGCCTCGACACGGAAGGCGTCGAGCCGACCGCACACGGCTTCGAGCTCGCGACGCCCCTGAGGCCGGATCGGGCCGAGCCCCCGATCGATCCGGAGCTGGCCGTGGCCAACGCGCCTGAGCGTCAGGGAACGGCCTTCTTCGTCCCCCGGGTGCTCGAAGAGGAGGGCTGAGCCGATGACTGCGGCCGTGTCCCTTCTCGGGGCGGGCCTCGCCCGACAGCGCGAGGCCCTGGACCAGGGCGAGATCTCTCCCTCGAGCCTCCTCGAGGCGAGCCTGGACCGGATCGGGACCCACGCGGATCTCGCCGCCGTGGTCTCCCTGCGCGCCGAGGCCGCGCGCGGGGAGGCCGAGGCGGCGTCCCGGCGCCTCGCTGCGGGCGCGCCGCTCTCCCCCCTCGACGGCATCCCGGTGCTCTTGAAGGACAACATCGTGCAGGCCGGGGAGCCGGCGGGCTGTGCCTCGAGGATGCTGGAGTCCTTCGTCTCGCCCTACGATGCCGGGGTCACGGAACGGCTGCGGGAGGCTGGCGCGATCCTCGTCGGGCGGACGAACATGGACGAGTTCGCGATGGGGTCCTCCACGGAGAGCTCGATCTTCGGCCCGGGCCGCAATCCCTGGAATCGTGATCGCGCCTGCGGCGGCAGCTCGGGGGGCAGCGCCGCGGCGGTGGCGGCGGGGCTGGCTCCGCTCGCCCTGGGCAGCGATACGGGCGGCTCGATCCGCCAGCCCGCGAGCTTCTGCGGGGTCGTGGGGCTGAAGCCGACCTATGGGCGGGTGTCGCGATGGGGGCTGGTGGCCTTCGCGTCCTCGCTGGATCAGATCGGTCCCATCGGTCGCCGGGTGGCGGACTGCGCGCTGGCGCTCGAGACGATCGCGGGCCACGACCCGCGCGACTCCACGTCGCTGCCCGAGCCGGCGCCGGCGCTGAGGGCCGGGCTCGACGGCGAGGTGGAGGGGCTGACGATCGGATTGCCCCGGGAGTATTTCGTGGAGGAGGGCGTGGAGCCCGGCGTGCTGGCCCGGGTCCGCGAGGCGATCACCGTCCTCGAGGACGCCGGCGCCCGCTTCGTCGAGGTCGACCTTCCACACACCGCCTACACGATCGCGACCTACTATCTGATCGCGACCGCCGAGGCCTCGAGCAACCTGGCCCGCTTCGACGGCATCCGATACGGGCGTCGCGCGGAGAAGGTGCAGGACCTGGCGGATCTCTACGAGCGCTCGCGCTCCGAGGGCTTCGGGGCCGAGGTGAAGCGACGCATCCTGCTCGGAACCTACGTGCTGTCGGCCGGCTACTACGAGGCCTATTACGGGAAGGCGCAGAAGGTGCGGACGCTCATCCGGCGCGACTTCGAGCAGGCCTTCGAGCGCTGCGACCTGCTCCTCACGCCGACCGCGCCCGAGACCGCCTTCCCGCTCGGCGCCAAGAGCGACGATCCGCTCGCGATGTACCTCTCCGACGTCTTCACGGTCTCGGCGAACCTGGCCGGCCTGCCGGGCCTGTCCATGCCCTGCGGTCTCAGCGAAGGCATGCCCGTCGGGCTGCAGCTGATCGGCCGGCCCCTCGACGAGGCGACGATCCTCCGTGTCGGCGACGCCTACGAGCGTCGCACGGAGCATCATCTGACGACGCCGCCGGAGATCCCCTGATGGCGGACTGGCGTGATCGGTGGGAGATGGTGATCGGTCTCGAGGTGCATACCCACCTCAAGACGGAGTCGAAGCTCTTCAGTCCGGCGCCCGTCGTCTACGGCGCGGAGCCCAACCACGCGGTGCATCCCATCGACCTGGCCCTGCCCGGCGTGCTGCCCGTCCTGAACGAGCGCGTCGTCGAGCTCGCCATCCGACTCGGCCTCGCGATCCACGCCACGGTGAACCCGCACTCGGTCTTCGCGCGCAAGAACTACTTCTATCCGGATCTGCCCAAGGGCTACCAGATCTCGCAGTACGAGGAGCCGATCGTCTCGGAGGGCTGGCTCGAGATCGACGCCGAGGTCGAGGCCCGCGCCGGCACGAGTGGGGCGAAGGGGAGAGGGAAGAGAGGGCGCGCCGCGCCGGAGGTCGAGATCGGAAGAGCGTCGTGTAGGGAAAGAGTGTTCAGAGCCGTGTAG
>CAYXLY010000533.1:0-3109 GCA_964466005.1 uncultured Spirochaetaceae bacterium
CGGCGAGACGGTCGTCGCCCTGGTCGAAGGGCACGAGGCGACGCTGAAGCGGTTCTATCGCAGCGGCGCGCGCGTCCGGCTCGTGCCGGCGAACTCGACCATGGAGCCCCTCGAGCTGCATGCTTCCGACGTCGAGATCCGCGGCGTCGTGCGGGGGCTGATCCGGCAATTCTAGAGGCCAGGCCGCGGGAGATCAGGCGCCCAGGGCGAGCTCGGCGTTGACCCGAAGGCGTCCGCTCTGCTCGAGCTCGCGCCGGGTCTCGTTCAGCCAGATCTCGAGCGCCTGGTTCTGCTTGTCGGCCTCGAGCTGCTGGCGTCGGCTGCTGCGATCGGCGGCGAGCTCCTCCTCGGAGGGCACGTCGCGCTCGAGCACCTGGATCAACACGCGCTTGGCCGGCAGCTCGAAGACCCGAGCGCTGCTCTCGCCCTCGTCGAGGGTGAAGGCCGCCGTCAGGACCTCGGGGGCGGCGGCGAGCCCGGGCACGTAGCCGTCCGGACGTCGCTCGAGGGCCGGAGGGCGCTCGAGCGAGAGGCCTTCGGCTCGAGCCGCCTCTTCGAGCGGGGTGCCTTCGGCGACGGCGCGGGAGAGCGTCTGGCTCTTCTGGGTCGCCCACTCGAGGGCGCGATCGCGCTCCGCCTGCTCCCGAGCGAGCTCGAGACGCAGATCCTCGAAGCTCGGCGGCGCCTCCGCGAGCTTCTCTTCGACTCGGAGGACATGGAATCCGTAGGCGGATCGGATGACCTCGGAGACGGCTCCCTCCGGCAGGGCGAACGCGGCGGCATCGAGCGCCGGGTCGTTCTCGCCCTGGGCGAAGACCCCGAGGTCACCGCCTTCGGCGGCGGTTCCCGCATCCTCGGAGACGTCCGTGGCCACCTCTTCGAAGCTCTCTCCCGCCAGGATCCGCTCCCGTGCGGCCTCGGCCCGGGCTCGCGCCTCGGTCTCCTCCTCGGCGGAGGCGTCCTCCGGAGCGAGGATCAGGACGTGCCGGGCGCGGACCCGCTCCGGCTCGGTGAGGTCCTCGAGTCGCTCGGCGTAGAGGGCCCGAAGGCTCTCTTCGTGTGTCTCGGCGTAGGCCTCCACCTCGCTCTCGTCCAGGGTGATGTCGGCCGGGAGGCGATCCGTCGGGAGCGAGACGTAGGCGATCCGGACCTCCTCGAGCTCGTGACGTGCATGGAGATCCACCTCGGCCTCGCTCACGCGGGTATTGCGGACGATGAGCTGGACCAGCTTCTGTCCCAGCAGATCGCGAGTGAAGCTGCGGATGAAGGCGCGCTGGCTCCCGTAGTTGTAGCGGGCGAAGCGATCGAAGGCCTCCGGACTGAAGCGTCCGGTCTCGTCCCGGAAGGCCGGGCTCGCCTGTACGACCCGGCGCAGCTCCTCCTTCGTCACGAGCAGCCCCATCTCCTCGGCTGCCGAGGCCAGCACCACGGAGTTGAGCAGGGCGCTGAGCGCCTGGGAGTCCACGAAGCGATCGGCTCCGAGCTGCTCATAGGCGTCTCCCAGCTCCGCCTGGAGGCGATTGCGCGTCTCCTCGCGGACGCGGGCGAAATCCCGCTGGGTGAGCTTCACGTCGTCGAGCTGGATGATGGCGTTCCCTGAGGGGGTCTCACCCGGCCCGAAGCTGCCCCCGACGCCGAAGAAAAAGACGAAGACCAGTCCGATCACGCTGACGAACAGGAGAGTGAGCCAGCGCTGGCCCTTGCGGATTGAATCGAGCAAGTCGGGAGACCTCGGTGCGGCGTGCTGCCGGGGAAGCGGAGCCGAAGCTTACGAGACCGGAGTCGGATCGAGCAACCGGATCGAGCCGATGCAGCGCCTGCGCATGCGTCGCAGGCGGCGGGCGACGTTCGCTCCGCGCACCCGCCCGTCCGGGTGCGAATGACACCCTCGACCACTTTCGCGTTGCCCGGGACCCGGCCCGCTGTTACTTTTTCGCCGCCCCTGATCTCAAACGTGTCGGAGTTTCGGGTATTTAGCGAATACACCTGCTGACCGGGTCCCTGGCTGGCCCCGCTCGTCAGGCCTTGCGAGACCGATCCGGGCCGTGCCGGATCGATCCTCCCGCGCTCGGGAAGGAGTGAGAGCTTGATCATCGATACGGTCCTCGGTTGGTTCTCCAGCGATTTGGCCATCGACCTCGGCACGGCGAATACCCTGGTCTACGTGAAGGGACGCGGGATCGTGGTCTCGGAGCCGAGCGTCGTCGCGGTGTCGCGGGACTCGCGCGGTCCCGACAAGGTGCGGGCGGTCGGCAAGGCGGCCAAGGAGATGCTCGGCCGCACGCCGGGGCACATCGTCGCCATCCGCCCGCTGAAGGACGGCGTCATCGCCGACTTCGACATCACCGAGGCGATGCTCCGCTACTTCATCCGTCGGGTGCATGATCGGCGCACGATGGTGCGACCGCGCATCGTGATCGCCGTCCCCTCCGGCATCACGGAGGTCGAGAAGCGAGCGGTGCGCGAGAGCGCCATGCTCGCCGGTGCGCGCGAGGTCTATCTGATCGAGGAGCCGATGGCAGCCGCGATCGGGGCCGGGCTTCCGGTCACCGAGCCCTCCGGCAACATGATCATCGACATCGGAGGCGGGACGACGGAGGTCGCCGTCATCTCGCTCTCGGGCATCGTCTACTCGAACTCGACGCGTGTGGGCGGCGACAAGATGGACGAGGCGATCATCAACTACGTCAAGCGCAAGTACAACCTGCTGATCGGCGAGCGCTCGGCGGAGTACATCAAGATCCGCATCGGCACTGCTTATCCGACCGACACGATGGACTCGATCGAGGTCAAGGGCAGGGACCTCGTGCTCGGCGTGCCGAAGACCCTCGAGATCAAGAGCGAAGAGGTGCGCGAGGCGCTCGCCGAGCCCGTCAACGCGATCGTGGAAGCCGTCAAGATGGCCCTCGAGAAGACGCCGCCGGAGCTGTCCGCGGACATCGTCGACAAGGGCATCGTGCTCGTGGGCGGGGGTGCCTGCCTGGCGAATCTCGACGTCCTGCTGCGGGAGACGACGGGACTGCCGGTGATGCTGGCCGAGGATCCGCTCACCGCGGTGGCGATCGGAACCGGAAGATGTCTCGACGAGCTCCGTCTCCTGAAGGAGGTC
>CAYXLY010000534.1:0-3107 GCA_964466005.1 uncultured Spirochaetaceae bacterium
ACGATCCTGCCCGGCAAGGTGATCGAGGTGCGCGTCCGGGAGGGAGAGTCCGTGAACGCAGGACAGACGCTGCTCCTCCTCGAGGCGATGAAGATGGAGCATCCGATGAAGGCCCCCCAGGACGGGGTCGTATCGGCGATTCGCGTGATGCCCGGCGAGCAGGTCGAGAACGGCGCATTGCTCCTCACGCTCGAGACCGGGCAGTCGGAGGACGTCGACGGCTAGTCGCCTCGCGTCTCGGATCCACTCTGCAGGGATGAGGAAGTGTCGTCATGGCGGACCCGATTCGAATAGCCAATTGCTCGGGCTTCTTCGGGGATCGGCCGTCGGGCGCCCGGGAGATGGTCGAAGGCGGCCCCATCGACGTGTTGACCGGCGATTGGCTGGCCGAGCTCACCATGCTGATCCTGGCGAAGACGCGCATGAAGAGACCGGGGGGCGGCTACGCGCGCACCTTCGTGGCGCAGATGGAAGAGGTGATGGGGAGCTGCCTCGACCGGGGCATCAAGGTCGTCTCGAACGCCGGGGGGCTCGACCCGGATGGCTGTGCGGACGCGGTGGCCGAGGTCGCCCAGAAGCTCGGCCTGAGTCCGAAGATCGCCTATGTCCGAGGCGACGACCTGATGCCGCGGATCGACGAGCTCATCGCATCCGGTCGGCTGCGTCGCTTCGAGAACGAGGACTCCATCGAAGACCCGGACCGGTTCCTGACCGCGAACGCCTACCTCGGATGCTGGGGAATCGTCGACGCGCTCGATCGCGGGGCCGACATCGTGATCACCGGGCGCGTCACCGACGCAGCCGTCGTATGCGGTCCGGCGGCGTGGCATCATGGCTGGTCTCGAACCGACTGGAACGCTCTGGCGGGCGCAGTGACCGCGGGCCACGTCATCGAGTGCAGCAGCCAGGTGACCGGAGGCAACTACTCCTTCTTCCACGAGGTGCCGGGCATCGAACGGGTCGGCTTTCCCTGGGCCGAGATCGCGGAAGACGGCTCTGCGGTGATCGGAAAGCACGACGACGGGCTCGGTGGCCAGGTCTCGATCGGGACGGTCACCTCGCAGCTGCTCTACGAGATCGGCGGGCCCGAGTACCTCGGCCCCGACGTGACGACGCGCTTCGACACCATCCGGATCGAGGACCTCGGCTCCGACCGTGTGCGCCTGTTCGGAGTCCAGGGGCAGCCGCCGCCCGACACGCTCAAGGTCTGCCTGAATCGTGCGGGAGGTCATCGGAACCAGATGACCGTCTGCCTCACGGGTCTCGACATCGAGGAGAAGGCGCGGGTCGTCGAGGCTGCCTTCTGGCGCGCCTGCCCCTTCGGGCCCGGGGACTTCGAGCAGGTCACGACGCGGCTCGTCCGGAGCGACAAGCCCGACGCGCCCACGAACGAGGAGGCCACGGCGCTCTGGCGGATCACCGTCAAGGATCGGGACCCCGAGAAGACCGGTCGAGCCTTCGCGAATGCCGTGACCGAGCTCGCTCTCTCGACCATTCCGGGCTTCTATGGGATCGGCGGCGGCCCGTCGGCCGGCCAGGCCTTCGGCGTGTACGAGCCCGCTCGCATTCCGGCGCGGGACGTCCCGCAGGAGGTCGTGCTGATCGGTGGCGAGAGTCGGGAGATCGACTCGCTCGTCCCGCCGGCCGAGGTCACGATCGAGCCGGCTCCGGGGCCCGACGTGCCGGCGCCCCGGGGTCCCACGCGCCACGTGCCTCTCGGAAGGATCCTGGGCGCCCGATCCGGGGACAAGGGCGGCAACGCCAACCTGGGCGTCTTCGCGAGGACCGACTCGGGCTGGGCCTGGCTCGACGACTTCCTCACGACGGAGCGCTTGAAGACCCTGCTGCCCGAGGTCGAGGCGCTCCGGGTCGATCGGCATCGACTTCCGGCCCTGCGGAGTCTCAACTTCGTGATCCACGGTCTTCTCGAGGAAGGCGTCGCCGCCGCGACGCGTCAGGACGGACAGGCCAAGAGTCTCGGCGAGTGGCTTCGCTGCCGGGTCGCGGACGTGCCGGAGAGCCTGCTGTCTTGAAGCGAGAGGGACGGATTCGAGAACGGAGATCCGGCCGACCGGGATCCGCGGCCGACCCGGCTGCGGAACGCGTCGTCCGCTTTCCGAACGTGCCCATCCCCAAGCGCCTGCTGGCACCCGAGACCGAGCGGGGGCTCACCCCACGGCAGCTCGAGGTCCTCGACGCCCTCGAGAGCTCCATCCACGACGAGGGAATGGCTCGAGCCACGATGGCCGGGATCGCATCGCGCATGAACTGCTCCTTGCGGACTCTCTACGGCATCGCACCGAGCAAGGACGAGCTCGTGCTCGCGGTGGTCGATCGCCGTCTGCATCGCATCGGACGGGAAGCGATGCGCGCCCTCGCTTCGGACGGCAGCCCGCTGACGCGACTTCGCGCCTATCTGAAGGCGACCAATCGTGCGGTCCAGCCGACCACGGCCGCCTTCTCGAGGGATTTCGCGAACGTCCCGGGCGCCCGCCGCCTCATCGAGAGTCACGGAGCCTACGTGGTCGCCGTCACGCAGGCCATGCTCGACGAAGCCGTCGCCGAGGGCGAGATCCAGCCCCTGGACACGGCGGCCATGGCGCACGTCCTCGGCGGTCTCGGAGCCGAGCTCTCGAGAGCCGGGATCGAGGAGCGGATCGAGACGGCTCCGAAGGAGGCGGCCGACGCGATCGCCGACGTGATCCTGGCCGGTCTCCTCGCGAGGGAGACCGGACGCGACGACATCTAGGACGACTCTCGGCCGAGCCGCGTGCCCGACTCGATCCGCACCTGATCCGGCCCCGCGTTCACGAGATCGACCTCCCCCTCCGCGATCACGTCCGCACCGAAGGCATGATCTCCCCGGACCGAGAATCGTCGGCATCGCGCGAGAGAAGGCGCCCCCTCCGCGAATCGGGACTGGAGATCCTCCACGTGGCCGAAATGGCGGGGGTCGAGGTCGATCACGCGGCGGCGGTGCAGCTCGGGATCGACCGGGACCATGCGCGCGTCCTGGGTCATCCGATAGGCGTCCGACCAGAGGGCCAGCAGATCGTTGGTGGTCTTCACCGGCGAATTCGGCCGGACGCCGTTTTCGCAAGGCTCGG
>CAYXLY010000535.1:0-3106 GCA_964466005.1 uncultured Spirochaetaceae bacterium
GCGACACAGCCCCCCACTCCGACGACGCGGCCCGGACGCTCCGCCTTCCACTGCCTGAGCACGCCCAGGTCGCTGTAGAGCTGATGCTCCGCCTTGTCCCGGATCGAGCAGGTGTTGATCACCAGAAGGTCCGCCTCGGACTCGTCGGGCGCCGCCACCAGCCCGGCATCCTCCAGCAACGTCGCGACCTTCTCCGAGTCGTGGACGTTCATCTGGCAGCCGTAGGTCCGGATGGCAAAGCTCTTCTCGGTCATTCCAGCTCTCGCCTGCGGGGATTCCCGGGTAGCGGGCCCGTAGACGGGCCTCCCGGACGGGTCGGCGCGCGAAACGTACCGGAAGCCCGCTCGGGCGTCGATTCCGCGGACACCGCCGGAGAGCTCACCCAGCCTTGGGGTCGGGTCTCGAAACATGACAAAAGCCCGCGTTCTTGAAGCGTTTTCAAAAACCCTGATCCTTTTCCCAAAACGTGATTGACAACCCTTCCGAGCCCGCCATAATGCGTTCGAGTCATCGGGTTCTGGAGTGGCGGTGGATTGGCCATTTCTTCCGAAATGTCCAACCTCTCACCCCCCATTGAATGAGTCCACCGCCTCTCCCCCTGACGAACGCCCCGTCGGCCCGGCCGACGGGGCGTTTCTCGTTCGGTCTCCCGAGCGACGAGCCCACGGCTCGATGCCCCATCCGCCGATCTCCCCCTGACCCACGCCCGTTCCAGCCAGCGCCCCTGTCGAGCCAGACGAAGCGGCTCGGCAACGGCTCGTCCGGCTCTCCTGGGAAGTCGGGCGCGCGCTCGCCTGGGCGCGTGCTCGTGTGAGCGACCTCGGACCCAGTCGGGAGGCGCGAGAGGGAGGCCTCGAAGGGGAGCGCTCGCCGAGGCCTCTGGGGCCCCGGGGAGGCGTCAGAGGAGGATGAAGAGCAGCAGCCCCGCTCCGATCGACCACGGCAGGTAGCGTGCGACGAAGTCCTTCGGAATCGATCCCAGGGCCTCGAGCGGGTCGGCCCCCGCCCGCGCCCGACGGATCACCGGGATCTCGATCGCACTCGAGAAGACCGCGAAGCCGAAGGCCCCGCTCACCAGCGCCGCCGTTCCCAGCGTGTCCATCGGCAGCGACGCCAGCAGCAGCACCACCACCAGAGCGTGCGCGAGGTTGCCCCCCACGCTCATCCAGAGGAATGCCCGGGCGTCGTTGTGGGCGTAGTCGTACTCGTAGAGCGGCAGGAAGTCGCGAATCGATCGCAGCGGCGCGATCGCGCCGGCCTGGCGCGCGCCGATGAAATGGCCCCACTCGTGGGCCAGCGCCCCGAGCGCGGCTCCGACGAGGAAGCCATCGAAGGTGGCGACGAGCCCTGCGAGCACCAGTCCACTCGTCGTCGCCCAGGCCTGGGCGCCGGCGAAGAGCGAGAGCAGCCCCGAGGCCAGCGCCAGGTCGCGCAGAGCGACGAGCGCCAGGGAGGCGCGGTCCTCTCGAGGCTCCGGAGCGGAGCCGGTGCTCTGCGCGGCCGAGGAGTGCGCTCCCTCGGTCGCAGAATCTCTCGTCTCTTCGGGAGAAGGACGTTCCGGATCGCTCTGGGGTGCCGCCATGGAAAATCTCCTTTGCGCGAGCGGCCGAGCCGCGAGGGGCCAAGAGAAGACGCGAGGACGACGGGCTCGACCGACATGAGCGCCGGCCCCGCGCCTCCGGACGGCGCCCGAGGGCGCCAAGGACCCGGGGCTCCCGGTCTCCGAGGCCAGATCAGAGGACGATCTGGTCCACCACCTTCGAGAGCTGACGAAGGTTGCGACACTCCTCGACGATGTCGCAATAGGGCATGTAGCGATCCATGACCGAGTCTCCGAAGCCCCAGGCACTGGGGCTCTCCGGATTCAGCCAGACGACGTTCTTCGCCTTGTTGTGGATGTCCCGCACGCACCAGGCGCGCGCGTCGTTGTAGTTGTTGCGGGCGTCGCCGAGGATGATCACGGTCGTCTTCTTGTCCACCGAAGAGAGGTGGTTCTTCCAGAACTCGTGGAAGGCGTACCCGAAGTTGCTTCGCGTATAGACGTTGATGACGTCACCGCCGTCGAGGGCCTTCTCGACCGCACTGTTCACGTCCCCGTCGTGGAAGACGTCGGTCACCTCGCCGAGCTCGGCGACGAAGACGTAGCAGCGGATCTTCGTGAAGGCCTCCTGCAGGCTGTACATGAACTGGAGCATGAAGCGCGAGACGTTCGCGACCGACGAAGAGACGTCACAGAGGATCACGAGCTTGGGCCGGTCCTTGCGGCGCGTCTTGTAGACGACCTCGAAGGGGATGCCGCCTCGGGCCATGTTCCGCCGCAGGGTCTGATGGAGATCGAGCTTTCCGCGCTTCAGGCGCTTCTTGCGGATGGAGAGGATGTTCTTGATGCGCTGTGCGAGCCGTGTAACGACCTCGCGCATCTTCGCGATCTCGTCCTCGGTCAGATGGTAGAAGCTCTTCTCCGTCAACATCTCGCGACGGAACTTCTCCATGTAGTTGTGGTTCTGCTGCTGGAGCTCCCGCTCCGTGAAGCTTCGCACCGTGCGGCGGACCGTCTCCATCAGCTTGCGGATCATCTCCTGCATCTGCTGGATCTGGTCGTCCCCCATGCCCTGGGCCCGCATCCGCTCCGCCAGCGCATCGAGCTCCTGGGCGGCCCCCTCGAGACCGAGCTGCTCCGTGGTCCGTCGGCTGAAGAAGCCCACCTGGAGCATGTTCTCGATCCGATCCGTTCCCGCCTGCTCGGCGGCCTGCCGGATCATGTTCTCGAGCTCCGAGAGGTTCTGGGTCAGCATCGCCTGGGCGAGCTCGCCGAGGTCGAGGTCGCCCTCCATGTGCTGCATCATCTCGGTCAGCTGCGCGAGCAGCTGCTCGAGGTCGACGCCCATCTCGGCGAGGTCGCCTTCCATCTGCCCGAAGGCGTCCCGCAGGTTGTCGTAGAATCCCGACCAGAAGAGATCGAAGAGCTCGTCGAAGGTCCCGATCTCGTCCCCCCGCTTCACCATCGACGAGCGCAGCGCGTCCCGGAACACCTCGCGGTCCTCGAGCGAGAGCTCGTCGAGCGCGTTGAACGCGTCGATGCCCTCGGCCAAGATCGGAAGAGCAC
>CAYXLY010000536.1:0-3103 GCA_964466005.1 uncultured Spirochaetaceae bacterium
CCGAGCCTGACTCTCGAAGATCGCCTCGCCCCCCTCACGAACGGCGCGGTCCAGCGTGCGGTGGGTGCGGAAGCGAAGCTCTCCGGCATCGGCGCGTTCCGAATGGTGGTAGGCCAGGAACTTGTCGATCCGCACGGTGGAGCCGCGGGTCGCTTCGGCGAGAAAGACGACCCGTCCCCGATCCTCCACGCAGTCGGCCGCCTCGATCTGCAGGGGACAGTCGGCCTCCACGACGTGATCCATGGCGCAGGCCATGCGGAGGCCGCTGGCGCGTGTCTCGACGTTGAAGAGGGCGCGCTGGTCGCGGGCGCGATGGTCGGTGAAGACGAGCGGACTCTCCTCGTGGCGCCTCGCGCTGCGGGGATCGCTTCCGTCCTGGACCTCCGCGAGATCCGGGAGGACCAGCTCCGACGAGATGACCAGGCTGGCATGGGCCTGGAGCGGCGTCACCTCGTAACGGATGAAGGCCAGGTGGCGATGCTCGAAGGAGACCAGCCGGCGGGAGCGGACCTCGATCTGCTTCCCGACGGGCGTCTCGAAGCGGACGCGTCGCTCGAGCGCGCCCGACCGGAAGTCGAGCGCACGCTCGAAGTCGACGATCCTCGCCGTGTCGAGCGTGAAGGGCTCGTCGTCCACGTAGAGCTTCAGGATCGTGCCGTCGGGCACGTGGAGCATCGTCTGGCCGGTCTTCGCGAATCCGAAGGCCTCCTCGCCGTAGACGATGGGCCAGGTCTCGTAGAAGCCGTTGAGGAAGGTTCCGCAGGCATGTGCGGGCGTGCCCTCCTCTGGAGTCGCCCGGATGCCGAGATAGCCGTTGCTCGTGGCGAAGAGAGCCTCCGTCTGGGGAAGCGCGCGCGGATGGAAGCGCTTCTCGACGATGCGCCAGGGGTCGACGGGATAGACGTCTTCCGGCGGAATCCGTCGCCGCCTCGAGCTGACGACCTCGCGCAGGCGCGGACAGCGGCCTCGGGGCTTCGTCTGCGCGCTCATGCGGTCCCTCGCGCTTCGGTCCACCGCGTGGCCGCGTTCGCTCGTCCTTGCTCGTGCGCCCCGCGAGCCGCCGCCGGAGCGGCGCCTCTCACGGCCACAGTTCGCGGATGGGCTCCGGCAGCATGTGTCGGACGTCGTCGAGCTCGCCCTCCGTGATCTTGCGCGTGAGCAGGGCGAAGCTGGCGCGGCAGGCGCGGTCGGCATCGATGTCGTCGCGATGCATCTTGTGGAGGACGGCCTCGAGGAAGTCCTCCCGCGTGCGTTCCCGGGAGGGGGAGTCGGCGGGCCGCCAGCCCTCGAAGTAGATGCCACGCACGAGCATCGGGAGCTGGGCCCCGAGATGGGCCGCCTCGTCCACCGTCAGGCGATCGCGCAGGGCCTGGAGCACGCCGCGCAGGGCGCTGTAGGCCTGCTCCTCGCCCATGAGCCCCTCCTCCTTGGAGAGCTCCATCAGCCACTCGTGGGTCTTCTGTACGGTGCGGTTCAGGCTGTCGACCTGGGTCTCGACCATGTCGATTCTCCTTGCGTGTCGGGTGTCTCTCGACGCATGTCGGGTGTCTCTCGACGCGACGCTCTCGGCACGACTCTCGAACGGACGTGCCTGCCGTGTCGCGGGCTCTCTTCGCGCATCCGGGCTCTCGGAGACCGGCCTCTCCGGGAGGAGGAAGCAAGGATCGGGCCGAATCCGCGGCTCGAGTCGGCCGGGGCGGGCTTCGCTCGAGTCCGCGCGAATCGGGACTGAGAGGCGGGCGCAGGGCGGGCCTCGTCGCCCGGAGGCGCTTCTCCGCGATCCGTCCACCCGATCGAGAGACGTGAGGTCGGAGTTCTTTGTACAAGGGCCGAGCGACGAGACCCGAGTCGAGGGGCGGAGCTCGAGCCGCGTGGCCTCCTCGCCCCTCCATCCCCGCGTCCGCCCCCCGCTCGCCTCGCCTCGGAATCGGCCTGCGTGCGGTCCGGAGGCGGGCGGAGCCGGCCTCTCCGGCATCCGGGTTGCAGCGACTTCTGATCGGACGCCTCCCGGGAGTCCGGGTCGATGGCGTTCCACGCCGGGTGCCCGTCCGGGCGGAGCCCTGGTTGAGGGAGGAGCCGATGGCGGAGAGCGACGGGATGGACAAGGGCGAGGCCGTTCGCCTCACCTCACATGACCTGGAGGGCTATCTCGCGATTCCCGAAGGCGCGGAAGGGGTCGTCCTCTTCGCCCACGGCAGCGGCAGCAGTCGCGACAGTCCCCGCAACCAGCGCGTCGCCGAGTCGCTCCGGAAGCGGGGCCTGGGGACGCTGCTCTTCGATCTCCTCACGCCGCAGGAAGGCGAGGATCGACGCAAGGTCTTCGACATCGACCTGCTCGCGCGGCGCCTGGTCGAGGCGACGGGCTGGCTCGACGAGCGACTCGAGACGGCCCCGAGCATCGGCTATTTCGGCGCCAGTACGGGAGCCGCTGCGGCCCTGATCGCCGAGACGGCGGGCCCGCGATCGATCGGCGCCGTGGTCTCGCGGGGCGGCCGGGTCAACATGGCCGGACACGCCCTTCCCCGCGTCTCCGCGCCCACCCTCCTGATCGTCGGCGAGCGCGATCCCGAGGTCCTCGACCTGAATCGGCAGGCCCTGGAGGAGATGCGCTGTCCGAAGGAGCTCGTGGTGATCGAAGGCGCCACGCATCTGTTCGAGGAGCCCGGGGCGATGGAGCGGGTCTCGGCGCGTGCGTCGGACTGGTTCGTCGAGCATCTCGGCGCCGGGAAGGAGGTCTGATGTTCCAGCACCGCAAGGAGGCGGGCCAGCGGCTCGCGAAGGCCCTCGAGCATCTGCGGGATCGCGATCCGGTCGTGCTGGCTCTGCCTCGAGGCGGCGTGCCCGTGGGCGCCGAGGTGGCGGAGGCGCTGGGCGCGCCGCTCGACGTCGTGCTGGTTCGCAAGCTGGGCGCGCCCCAGCAGCCCGAGCTGGCTGCGGGTGCGGTCGTCGACGGCCAGGAGACCGAGATCGTCTACAACGAGGACGTGATGGAGATGCTCGGCATCGACGTCGAGACCATGCGCAAGCTGGCCGATCGCGAGGTCGAGAAGATCGAAGATCGGAAGAGCGTCGTGTAGGGAAAGAGTGTGTCAGTACGTGTAGA
>CAYXLY010000537.1:0-3075 GCA_964466005.1 uncultured Spirochaetaceae bacterium
CGAGGAGGACGCGGGGAAGTCGATCCACGCGGACGCGACCGGCGGCGAGGGATCCTGCATCGACCTCAACCGGGCCGGTATTCCGCTGCTCGAGATCGTCTCCGAGCCGGATCTGCGAACGCCTCGGGAGGCCTCTGCCTATCTCCGGACGTTGAGATCGATCCTCCGGTACATCGGAGTCTCCGACGGAGACATGGAGAAGGGGCAGCTCCGCTGTGATGCCAACGTCTCGATCCGGCCGATCGGCTCGGAGACCCTCGGCACCCGGACGGAGATCAAGAACCTCAACTCCTTCGTGAACGTCGAGGACGCGATCCTGGCGGAGGCGATGCGACAGGTCGAGCTGGTGGAGGAGGGCGGCGAGGTCGTCCAGGCGACCCTGAGCTACGACCCGACACGCCGTCGCACGACCGTCCAGCGGCTGAAGGAGAATGCGGACGACTACCGTTATTTCCCGGACCCGGACCTGATCCCCCTGCGACTCGACCCCGCTCGCATCGAGGCGGTCCGGGCGGAGCTGCCGGAGCTGCCCGAGGAGAAGCGCGCGCGATTCGAGTCCGAGTACGGGCTCTCCGCGGACGACGCCGGCATCCTGACGGCCAGCCGGACGCTGGCGGACTTCTTCGAGGAGACCGCTCGGAGCTGTGGTGCTCCGAAGAGCGCCGCGAACTGGATCACGCGTGACCTCCTGCGCGAGCTCCGGGAGCGCGAGCTGGAGCTCGAGGCGGCGGCGCTCGGGCCGGAAATGCTCGGCGC
Organism: uncultured Spirochaetaceae bacterium; assembly: GCA_964466005.1. Classification (GTDB taxonomy): domain Bacteria; phylum Myxococcota_A; class UBA9160; order UBA9160; family UBA4427; genus UBA4427. Next base: position 757 of record CAYXLY010000537.1, read on the forward strand.
CTTGATCCGTCTGGTCGAGGAGGGGCGGCTCACGGCGCGCAATGCCGCACAGATCTTCCCGCTGCTGGTCGAGCGAGGAGGGGATCCCGAGGCGATGATGCGCGAGCAGGGTCTCGAGGCGGTCTCCGACGTCGCCGCGATCGAGGGCTTCGTCGACGAGGTGATCGCGGCCCATGCCGACGTGGTCCAGCAGGTTCGCGATGGAGACGACAAGCCGCTCAACTTCCTGATGGGACAGGTCATGAAGGCGAGCCAGGGAAAGGCGGAGCCCGGACCGGTGCGCAAGGCATTGGTGGAGCGGATCCGCGGCTGAGGGGGGCGGAATGCTCCGAACGCTCTCGAAGATCGCAGCCGCCGTCGGCGTCCTGCTGCTGATCGGGCTCGGACTGCTCGCCTTCTTCCTACCCAGACTCGTGGAGTCCGAAGGCTTCCGGACGACCCTGCACGCCCGGGCCGCCGAGGCGCTCGGGTCCCCCGTCGAGTGGACGGGCATGGAGGTGGCGCTCCTGCCGCCCCGCCTGGTGCTCGAGTCACCGATGCTCGTCGCCACCGGCGGCGACGCCGAGGCGGCCCGACTCACGGCCGACTCGGTCGATCTCCGACTGGCGACCTGGCCTCTCCTTCAGCGTCGCATCGCCGTCGACTCGCTCGTGCTCCGAGGGCTCGAGATCGTCGTCACGCGCACGCCCGAGGGTTGGCAGATCCCGATCGACTCGGGCGCGCCGTCCGGCTCCGAGCCGGACGCACCTTCTTCGATGTCTCCTCCAATGCCCTCTGGAACGCCCGCTCCGACTCCCTCCGACACGCCTTCCGATGCATTGGCGCCGACCTCTTCGGCGGAAGCGAAGGAAGAGGGAGCCGGGACGTCCGCCTTCACGCTCGATCTGCGACGCGTGCTGATCACGGAGAGCCGGATCGTGGTGCGCGACCGGCTCGCCTCGGGCGAGCCCGTCGACTGGCGGCTCGAGGCGCTTCGACTCGAGGCGAAGGGCCGCGGCGAGGCCGAGCCGATCGAGGTCGAGGCGACGGCGCGGCTGGACTCGGGAGTGGATGCGGTCGGTCGGCTCTCGGCCGAGGGCACCGTCAGTCTCGGGGGCGTCTACGACCTCGACGTCGGCATCGAGGCCCTGCTCCTCGAGGCGCTGGCCGGCTACGTGCCCGACGCCGAGCTCGCAGGCCGTCTCTCCGGACGGGTCTCCGTCGAAGGGGTCCTCTCGACGCTCGCGGAGACCGACCTCGACCTGCAGGTCGAGGACCTGGCGCTCGAGGGCTGGGGGCTCGATCTGGCGGGCGATCTCGACCTGCAGGCGACGCAGGCGCTCGCCGACCCGATCGCCTTCGTCGCCGCTCTCGATCTCGGCAGCGGCGGACGCTCGCGGATCGAGGGGACGATGTCGCTCGAGGGCGCGCTCGACGCGGAGGCCGACCTCGAGGCTCTCGATCTCGCGCCCTTCGCTTCGCTCGCCGGAGGCGCGCGCGAGCTGGCGGGGCGCGCGACGGGTCGGCTCGCGCTGTCGATGGACGCGGAGCGTGGCCTGACCCGCCTGGCGGCGAGCCTCGACGTCGGGTCGGCGCGTTATGTCGAGGACGCCGTGGACGTGGGCGGCGATCTCGAGATCGACCTGGAGCTGGCGGGTCTCGATGCGGAGGATCCGATCCGCTTCGACACGGCGATCGATCTCGCGACGGGCGGTCGGCTGGAGGCGGCCGGCGTCGCGACCGCGGCCGGCGCGGTCGACGGCAGGGCGCGCTTCGACGGCGTCGATCTCGCGCTGCTCGCGCCCTGGCTGCAGGCCGGGACCGAGGTCGAGGGCCTGCTCAGCGGGCGGGTCGATCTCCGCATGACGGCGGATCGGAAGATCGATCGGCTCGATACGGATCTGCGCCTCGAGACCGCACGGATCGTGGGGGCACGGGTGGACGTGGCCGGTGCGGCCTCCCTGATCATGGCCCTCGGAAGTGAGGGGCCGGCTCGGATCGAGGGTGGTCTCCGGCTCGTCGACGGGGGGCGCCTGGATCTCGAGGGCACGGCGACCCTCGCAGGCCTGCTCGACCTCGAGGGCGAGATCGAGAGGCTGGATCTCGGGGTGGCCACTCCCTTCCTGCCGGATCCGGAGATGCAGGTCGGCGGTCTCGCGACGGGCCGATTGAAGGTCGTCGGCGCGGCGACCTCTCCGGAGTTCGTACGACTCGACGTCGGCGTGGAGGACGGGATCCTGCGCATCCCCGACTACGCCATCGACGGGCCCTATCTGCTGGATCTGGAGGTGAAGGAGCCGCTCTCGGAGCGGCCGCGGGGCCGCGTCGCTGCCGCGCCCC
>CAYXLY010000538.1:0-3066 GCA_964466005.1 uncultured Spirochaetaceae bacterium
CGGGGGAGACGGAGACCTGGGTGATGGTGACTCCGGCCTTCAACATCGCGCTCTGCGAGCGATTCGGATTCCTCCCCCTCGAGTTCGACGGCTGGACCGACTCGCTCTATCACCCCTTCGACCGGGAGGGACGCCAGCACATGGAGTACGTCCATGAGCGCGGCGAGTTCGAAGACGTCCCCCTCGACGCGATCCTCGAGACGTTCGCGAGCGCCTACCCCGGTCTGAGCTTCGAGGGCAGGGCGACCGACTCCGCCTTCGGCTCCGACGCCGACTTCGACCGGGACGTCGAGGCGGAGGTGGCCGGCTCCGATCGGCCCGAACGCTCGGCTCTCCCGGCCGACCGAACGGGCTCCTGAGCTCTCCAGGGGCCTCCGCGCAGCCACCTCCCCGCCGGCTTCGCGAGTCGAGGAGCCCCGTGATCTCCGACCGCAGGGAGCCTTGTACAAGCTGCACGCCAGCGAGCGCGCGGAGCGGCTGCGGGCTCGCGGCAGCTGGCACGGGCCTTGAACCTCCCGATGCGGGAGGAGCTGCTCCATGACTGGCGATCGAAGCTTCGCTCGCACTGACGCCGGGCCCCACCTTCGCTTCGCCCTTCCGATCCCGGACGGCGCCCCGCAACGCGTCCTTCCCGACGCGCCCGACGCGCCTCGGACCTCGAGCCGCGGCGGCTGCGGGGGACGCGGCGCCTCCCGCGATGGCTTCGGCTCTTGCGGGTCGTCCTGAGCGCCGACGCCGCGTCGGGAGGGGCCTCGCGCAACGGATCCCCGCTCGGTGACCGGCTCGAAGAGAGGGTGCAGGCACTCTGCGATCCCGACACCTATCCCGAGGAGCATCCCAGGTCGATCGAGACCCGGGAGACCCACATGTCCTGGGTCTTTCTGACCGAGACGCACGCCTACAAGCTGAAGAAGCCCGTCCGGGACGCCCTGCGCGATCTCGTGACCGCCGAGCGTCGGCGCGAGAGCTGCGCGCTCGAGGTCGAGCTGAATCGTCCGCTGGCCCCGGGCGTCTATCGGGGCGTGGTCGCGCTCATGCGGGATGCGGAAGGGAGGCTGCGTCTCGGCGAGGAGACCGGGCAGGGACGGCAGGACGCGGTCGTCGACTGGCTGGTGGCGATGCGTCGCCTGCCCGAGCATCGAATGCTGGATCGCGCCATCGAGGAGGGTACGGCCGATACCGGCGCCCTGCTGAGAGTGGCCGAACGCCTCGTCGCGTTCTATCGGGAGACGGTGCGGGCCGAGTGGACGCCCGAGGCCTACCGGAAGCGACTCGCAGAGGACCTCGAGAAGAGCCACCGCGAGATCGCCGAGCTGCTCCCCTCCGGCCCGCCCCCGCGAGATCTGGCCCGCGCCCAGCATGCCTTCATCGAGCGCGAGGCCACGCTCCTCGGGGAGCGGGTCGAGAGCGGTCGCATCGTGGAGGCCCACGGCGACCTGCGGCCGGAGCATGTCTGTCTGGAGCCGGATCCGGTCATCATCGACCGGCTCGAGCTGGCCCGCCGACTGAGGCTCCTCGACACGGTGAGCGAGCTCGCCTTCCTCTGTCTCGAGTGCGAGAGACTCGGCGACGCCCGGGTCGGCCGTCTCTTCCGGCGCGTCTACGGCGCACGCACCGACGACCGGCCGCCGGATCGGCTCTGGCATTTCTACCGCAGCCTTCACGCCTGCACGCGCGCCGCGCTCGCTCTCGGACATCTGCGCGACGACGAGGTTCGCGACCGGGAGAAGTGGGTGGCCCGGGCCGAGGACTACGTCGATCGGGCGCATGCGAGCCTTCGACGCGCGACGGTGTCGGCCTGAGATCATCCTGTCTTCGGGGGCTCCGTCGAAGGCGAGCCGCGGTCGGGGCGTCGGCCCGGGCGATCGCCCGCCTCAGGGCGCAGGCGGCCCGCCATGGAGGCGCCGGATGGCCTCGGCCAGCAGCGGCGCGACGGACGCGACCTGCAGCCGCTCGCGCGCGAAGTCGGGGTCGAGACCCGTCGGAGGGATGGTGTCGGTCACGATCAAGCGCTCGAGGGGCGCTCCGGCGAGCTTCTTGCCGGCATCCTCGATGAAGAGCCCGTGGGTCGCTGCCGCGAGGACGCGTCGAGCGCCTCCCTCCCGACAGCCCTCGGCCGCCCGCACCAGCGTCGTCGCGCCCGCCACCAGGTCGTCGACGACGACGACGGCGGCGCCGGCGACGCCGGAGACCGTTCTCCCTCCGCTCACCAGGCCGCCGCTGCGGCGCTTCTCCACGAAGGTGATGTCGACCTCGCGACCCAGCCGCCTCGCCAGGGACTCCCGGAAGGCCTGCGCGCGCTTGAACCCGCCCGCGTCCGGCGAGACCACCACGGGAGAGCATTCGTCGGAGAGGAGGCCCGCCATCTCGACGACCAGGAGCTCACGGGCCTCCAGATGCTCGTTGGCGCAGCGATAGGCGTTCTGGAAGGAGGCGAGGTCGTGGACGTCCAGGCCCACCACGGCGTCGACCCCGACCGCCTCGAAGAGGCCCGCCACATAACGGGTCGCGACGGGGTCCCGGTCCTTGGTCTTGCGCTCCTTGCGCGCATAGCAGAGGTAGGGGACGACGGCCGTCACGCGGCCCGCGCCCGCATCCCGCACGGCGCCCAGCAGGAAGAGCATGCGGATCAGCTTGTCGTTCGGGCTCTGACGGTCGTCGCCGTGAAGGGACTGGAGGACGAAGACGTCCCGATGCCGGGGATCGGAGAGCGGGCGCATCTTGTGCTCGCCGTCCGGAAACTCGCGCTCCTCGACCTCTCCCAGCGGCACGCCGAGCCCGGAGGCCACGCGCTCCGCGAGGGCGCGCGTGCGCTCGGGCGCGAGGATCAGGGGCGGGCCTTCGATCACGGCTCGCCGCTGCCCTGGCCCCCGCCCGGGCCCTGGCCCTGGCCCTGGCCGATGCGGTCCAGCATCTCGATCACCGTGTCGTCCTCCACCTGCTCGAAGCGTCGATAGAAGCGACCGATCGAGCCGAACGGGAAGGGCGTCTCGAGGCAGACGACCTCGTCCACCTCCTCTCGCAGCGCCTCGACGGTCTCGGCCGGCGCCACCGGGACCGCGAGCA
>CAYXLY010000539.1:0-3060 GCA_964466005.1 uncultured Spirochaetaceae bacterium
GCCGCAGAAGGACGAACGGGGTGGCTCATCCCCTCGTGAGGACGATCCACCCCGTCGATGCCCGGCCGGGCGCGGCGATCTCCAGCTGGAGATTGCCGCGCGAAGGCCGTGGGAAGAGCCGGTCGGGCTCAGCGTCCCTGCTGATCCACCCGGCGCTCGAGCTCCGAGATCATGGCGTCGACGGCCTCGATCTCGTCCCGGATCCGCGTTCGCTCGACCATGCCGATGCGGGGACCCGGTCCGATCTTCCGCTTCAGCGTGGCGCGCTGGATCTCGAGGGATCGGAGCTTCTCGGCAGGGGTCAGCGGTCGGCGCGGGGCGCGAACCCCGAGCAGATCGTCGACCCGCGCGAGCTCGATCTCGCGTCCCGCCTCGAGGTCCGCGATGATGTCATCGAGCTTCGCGAGCTCGGAGCGGATACGCGATCGCTGCAGAGCCCCGATTCGGGGTCCCGCGATCAATCGGCGCTCCTTCACGGCGCGCCGCTGGTCGGCTCGCTCGGCGAGCTGCTCCGGGCTGAGACGCTCGGGAGCGAGCTGGACGTCAAGCAGCCGCGCGATCTGCTGCGGATCGGGTCGCGCACCCGCCTCGAGATCCTGCATGACGGAGCGGATCTCGCGGATCTCCTTGCGGACCCGCGACTTCTTCACGGCCCCGACACGCGGGCCGGGTCCGATCTCACGTCGCAGCACATCCACCCTCGAGTCGAGGCGCGCCAAGGCGACCTCTCGGTCCGAGAGGTCGGGGACATTCCGCTCGGAGGCGCTCCCGGGAGCGCGATCGAGATCGAGCGGAGCCCCCCCGATCGCGAATGAAGGCGAGATGGCCATCATCGCGACGAGAAGGGTCGAGAGGGTCAGGATCGTTCTGGCACTCATGATTCACCATCCTCCTGGGTCGTTCGTAGGTCACGTCACGGTGGAATCTGGAGCGAGCGCCGGATCTCCTCGATCATGAATGGCTGCCGCGCAGGTCGTCCGCCCGGTCTACGACCGGGCCTCGGACGCCCGTGCGGACTGGCTCGAGCCCGCCGCCTCCACCTGGATGAGTGTATATCTATTCTCCCATCCGGGCTATTCAAGGCCCATGAGCCCCATTCGCATGCCCGCCCGGCCGACCCCGCCGACCGACGCCCCTCTGGGTAATCGGTCTGCGCCCTACTCGCCCGACACCGGCGGGACGTACCAGATGGGCGACGTATAGGCGCGCTCCTGCGTCGTGACCGGGTACGTGTCGCGGCGGATCGGGGTCCCGAAGCGGGCGGCGTCGTAGGTCGTCCAGTGGGGCGTGGGGATCTCGAGGACGCGCGCGTAGTAGACGGCGCGGCGCGTCGGATCGAATTCGGGATCCCGCCAGACGGTCGTGAGCAGGCTGTCGCCGATCGTGTTGCGATAGGTCGCCGTCGCGGGATCGACCGTGTCGCCGACCGGCTTCCGGCTGCGCCCGTCTGGCCCGGGCGTGCGGTCGTCCGAGAGCGCGACGTCGAAGATCCGCTCCCGACGCCGGCCTCCGTCGTCGATCCACTGCTTGATGACCTGGATGCGGTCCAGGTTCGCCCCCACCGGGTCGCGCAAGGCCGAGACGAGGAAGCTCGGCGCCCGGGTTTCCCCCTCTGAACGAGCAGGCCTGGGCAGGGTTCCGCCCATGGGGACGCCTTTGGCGTAGCCGACCGCCGCGAGGTCCGGAGCGAAGGCATCCCGCTCGCCGAAGTCCCAGCCGCCGAAGAAACGCACCACCATCCGCGGACCCGTCGTCGCGTAGGTCTCTCTTTGGCGCATGGCGTCGAAGAGCGCGTCGCGGGTGTTCTCGCGCGCCCAGACGGCCGCGAAGCCCGAGGCCACCAGGCGCCAGGTCATCATCTGCGTGGGAAGCTCGCGATCGGCGAACCCGGCCGCCTCGTATTGGCGGCGCGCCTCGCTGCCCTCGGCCGGCAGGAAATTCTTCGCCCAGGGCTCGGCCGCGCGGCCCGGGGCCGGCTCGTTGCTGCTGAACTTGCCCCAGAAATCCGCGTCGTCCGCGGTCGCGAGCCCGGTATGCGAGTCGGTGCTCCCGATCAGGCCGAGCTCGAAGGGGTTCACGCCGAGATCGGCGGCGACGGCGAGCCCGTTGCCGAGGGCGGGGCGAACGTACTCGCCCTCGTACATCCAGTCCTCGTGCGGCCCCGACCCCATGCCGGCGGCGGCATCCCAGGTTCCGTAGTCCGCGAACTCGTCGTCCGGCGAGAGCGCGGGCGCGGTCTCGCTGTCGCCCTTGATCTGGGTCGCCTCGACCAGCGGCTCCCAGCGTCGGCGCGCCTTCGCGTAGGCCTTGGTGAAGGGCTCTCCCCTGGAGTCGACGAGCTCGAACATCCGTCCCGCGCTGAGGTTGCTGTTATGCGGAATCGCGAGCGCCCGCCCGCCCGTCTTCTCCTCGTACTCGGCGAGGTAGCGCCAGAGCGCCTCGGGCTCGCGACTGTCGATGGAGCGGAAGGGGACGACCTGCGAGGTCTCTTCGGCGCCGTCTGCGAAGAGCACGATCCGGTGCAGGTTGGCGCCGCCGGGCATCGAGCTCCACTCGTAGCCGATGAAGGCCGTGAAGCGACCGGGGTCGTCGAAGCGCTCGGCATTGGCGATGACGCGATCCCAGACCGAGCGCTGGAAGGCGGGGCTCCCGATCAGGTCGCGACCCGCCGGCAGTCCGAGCGCGAACTCGGCGCCGACCTGGGATCGCTTCCCCTCTTCGAGCAGTCGGGCCCAGCGCTCGCCGGTCTCGCTCGCCAGCAGGTCGGGCTGACCCTCCTCGAGCATCGGGTAGAGGCCCATGTACTCGCTGTGATCGGCCACGACCAGAAAGTCGAGGGGACGGCGCAGCGCGACGCGCATCCCGTTGTGGCCGACGACCGTCTCTCCGCGTGCGAAGCGATAGGCCTCGTCCGGACCGATGCGGGCGTTGCCGCCCGCGGCGGCATCGGGCGACCAGCTCGTATGGACGTGGGTATCGCCCCAGAAGACCCGGGTCGGATGGTCCCGATCCACGTAGGGTGAGTAGCTCTCGCCCGTCTCGGAGGTCCCGGAGTCGACC
>CAYXLY010000540.1:0-3059 GCA_964466005.1 uncultured Spirochaetaceae bacterium
GCATACGAGATTCTCCGGAGTGACTCGAGTTCAGACGTGTGCTCTTCCGATCTCCGGCCGAGACTGCGCATGCCTGATCGCCCTGCCCGACGCGCCCTCGCCCGGGATGCGGGGCTCGTGGTGGCCGCCGTCTACGAACGCGAGGTCGCGGCCTCGCGCGAGAGGGTCTGGGAGAACGTCCGCGACTGGGCCCACCTTCCCTGGCTGCATGCCGGCGCCTTCGCCTCGATCGAGAGGCTCGCAGAAGGCGATTGGGGATGGCACGCGCGGGTGGGCTTCCAGGGAGGCGCCGAGGCGGAGATCGAGCTGATCGTCGATCTCGAGGGAAGCCGATACGTCACCCGCACGCTCGAGGGCGCCGGCGCGCCCGGGGAGATCTGGACCGCGATCGAGCCGCTCGGCCCGAGACGGACGGGAATCCGTGTCGAGTTCGCGGTTCCCCCGGCTGCTCCGGATCAGATCGAAGGGGTCGGCCACGCCCTCGTCTCGCTCTACCGCACGCTCTGGGACGAGGACGAGGACATGATGAGGCGGCGCGCAGAGGCCCTCGATGCACGCGAGAGTCCACAGCCGCCTGCGACCCGCGTGCAGACAACGCCTCTCGGCACCTGGGACGATCTTCGCCCGCGACTCCCCCTCGTCGTCGAGGTCGCGGGACACGCCTATCGTCTCGTCGAGTCGGAGGGGCGACTCCTCGTTCACTCGACGGTCTGCCCCCATCGGCTCGGTCCTCTCGACGAATGTCCCGTCGAGGCCGGCATCGTGACCTGCCCCTGGCATGGCTTCCGCTTCGACGCGGCCAGCGGGCGCAGTGTCGATGGCCGGGGGCTTCGGCTGCGGGCCGCGCCGCGAGTGGAGACCGACCCATCGAGTGGGACGTTGCGGCTGGTGCTCGACGAGGCGCAGGGCCGATCGCCGGAGGACGGGCAGGGCCGGGACGGGGAAGGCCGGAGCGGAGTGAGCGGATGGATCGACGACAGCTGCTGCTGAGCGTGTCGATCTTCTCCTCCCTGAGCGAGAAGGAGATCGATCGTCTGTTGGCCGTCACGACGACGAAGCGGCTGGAGTCGAAGGAGACGCTCTTCAGGAGGGGCGACCCCGGCAACCAGCTCTACGGAATCCTCTCCGGCTCGCTCAAGGTGATGACGACCGCCACGGACGGACGGGACGTGCTCTTCGGACTGATGGGTCCGGGCGAGGTGCTGGGCGAGATCGCGCTGCTCGACTCCGAGGAGCGTTCGGCCACGGTCGTGGCGGTCGAGGCGACGGAGCTCCTCACGCTCCATCGACGCGACCTGCTCCCCTTCCTCGAGAGCCACCCCCGCGCGACGATCGGCCTGGCGACCGTGCTGGCGGCGCGCGTCCGGAGACTCTCCGAGCGGACCGAGGACCGGCAGACCCTGCCCCTGCCCGAACGAATGGCGAAGCGTCTGCTCGCTCTCGCCGACGAGCTCGGTCGGCGGCCCATCGTGGGCGGGCCCGTCGAGGTGCGGCTCTCCCAGCAGGATCTCGCGGACATGGTCGGGACGACACGAGAGAGTGTCAACAAGCAGCTCCGTCGATGGCAGCAGGAGGGGCTGATCGGGCTCGGCCGGGGACGCGTGATCCTCGAGCGGCCCGATGCGATCGCCGCGGTCGCCGAGCGGGGGGAGATCTGAGCACCGGGCCACGCTGAGCCGATCGCAGGGTCCTCAGGCCGCGCTCGGATCGGATCTCTTCTGACAGCTCGGGCAGCAGAGGCCCGTCCTGCCGCTCACCTCCCTGCGCTCGAGGGCGTGTCCGCAGCGGGGACAGCGGGCCTCGGGATCGTGGCGATGGGCCTCGAGCCAGCCCTCCTGCTCGGGAATGCGGCCGTGGGGAATCGATCCCTCGAGCACCTCTCTCATCCGTTCGTGCAGATGGACGAGATCCTTCTCTTCGAGCGAGCCGACGGCGGCGTCGGGCGCGATCCCTGCGCGCCAGAGGATCTCGTCCGAGAGCTCGTTGCCTAGACCGGCGATCAGGGATTGATCCATCAAGGCGGACTTGATCTGTCCCCGTCGCCCGGAGAGACGGGCCACGAACGCCTCGACCTCGATCGAGGCGGCGTCCGGGCCGAGCGCTCCGGTGATCTCCTCGAGGGCCGCCGGGTCGTCGCGAGCGAGCCAGACCCCGCCGAACTTCCGCTGGGTCCGGTAGCGGAGCGTCCCGCGCTCGGTCTCGAAGAGGACCGCGTCATGGGAATCGCGATCTTCGGCGTCGTCCGTCCATGCGAGCTCGCTCGTCATGCCGAAATGCAGCACGAGCAGTCGTCCCTCGACCGGCGCGATCAGCCACTTGCCGTGGCGACGCGGCTCCTCGAAACGATGACCGTCGAGGGCGCGTCCGAGCCCCTGCGGCGACGTGTTGCGCAGGATCTCGGGAATCGGGGAGTGTACGTGTCGGATCTCGCGCCCCACCGCGTGCTGCACCAGGACACGACGAAAGCCCTCGACATCGGCCAGCTCCGGCATTCGATCCTCCTCGGGAGCGCCGCTCCGCGTCTCGGGAGCCTCGCCCCGAGCGCGATCGGGGCGAGGCTCGAAGCCGACCGCGATCGACCTCTGCTCCTCGCGCCGTCCCTCACTCCTCCCGTCTCTTCCCTCGAGGGTGGAGCAAGCTTCATGCCCGACTCTTCGAGCCTCTGCCACGGTGCGCCTCGAGCTCGCCTGGTCGCGCCCGGACGCGCCACGCTGCGTCCGACTGCGCCCCGCCTCGCCTGCTCTCGTCGAAGACCGGGCGATCGGGGGGCTCGAGCGCCAGGGCAACGACTCGGATCGAGCGCTCTCGGAGCTGGCGTGGCATGGCGCCTGCATCGCTCTCCCGGGAGACACAGAATCGAGATGCCGGAGCAGGGCCGTGCCGGCGGGTCCGGGCGGGGAGTCACGGCGATGCCATGCCAGAATGAAGAAAGCACCCTGGATCGCGGGCGGTTGGCGCGCCTCTCCGAGCCGTCATGAGCGAGACCGACCCGCTCGTCGAGACGGACCTGAAGACGGAGGTCCCCGAGGCGCTTCCCGATCTCGACACGCTCTCGAAGT
>CAYXLY010000541.1:0-3049 GCA_964466005.1 uncultured Spirochaetaceae bacterium
CTCCGGCAATGGCGGCGCAGCCTCGACGCCCTCGAGGACCTGATCGAGCATCGTCGTCGCTACTACGAGCCGCGCCTGCCGGAGATCGACCGTGCGTTTCGGCAGCTCGATGCCCGCATGCAGCTGCGCCTCCAGCAGCGGAGTCATCTCGCGGATCGGTTGCAGCAGCTGCTGATCGCCCCCATGCCCCGGTTGCTGGCGACCCGGTCGGAGCGGATCTCCGCGGAGAAGCTCGACGCGCTCGAGCGCGCGCTCGATCGAGGGCAGGGCGCGTCGGGACCGGTGCCGAGCGGAATCGGATCGGAGGAGAGAGACCGGGCTCGAATCCGCCGGCTCCGGGGCGTGATCCGATGGCGCCTCGAGACCCGCTACCACGAGCGCCTCACGACCGCCCACGGCCGTTTGCGCGAGCTGAACGAGGCCGTCGACGAGCTCGAGCGTCGCTACGAGTCCTTCGTTCGAGCCCGTCAGGCCGCCACCCACAGCTATGTGGGGTACGCGATCCCCATCGGTCGCTACAGGTCCCGGGTCCTCGGGGCGCTGGAGAAGATCGAGCTCCTGCAACGCCGACAGGGTCGGATGCTCGAGTCCGTGGCCATCGACGCCCTCAGGACGCGGCGTGAGAGGCTGGTCGCCCATCAGAACCAGGCTCGATTCGCGTTCGCCGACAGCTACGACCGCGCCGTCGAGATGCAGGGTCATCCGGGTTCGAGCCGATGAAGTCCCTCCGACGCCTGGTCTTCGTCACGCCGATCCTGTTCTGCGCCTGCCTGGGCTCGTCCGACGGCCCCACGCTCGCCGAGCTTCACGACGTCCCGGCAGACCTCGAGGACGTGGAGATCGAGGACGGCATCGCGCAGGCGATATCGGGATACCGGCGCTTCCTCGAGGAGGCGCCGCGCTCGCGGCTCACTCCGGAGGCGATGCGACGACTCGCCGATCTCGAGCTCGAGAAGGATTTCGGGATCCTGGGCCGACGAGCCCAGAAAGCCGGGACGGGCGCGAGCCCAGCGGCCCCGGCGAGCGTCGCGGACCCGAGCGACTCCGCCGATTCCTCTGACTCCAGCGAGGTCTCCGGTCGGGCCCCGGAGAGCGACGCACGATTCGAACGCCCCGCCACTTCGCTCGCCCCCGATGCGAGCGGCTCCGTGCCCGCCAGCCCCGATCTGCCCGGAGACACCCGCGATGCCTCTGCGGGGCCGCTCGAAGCCATCGCTCTCTACGATCGCATCCTCGAGAAGTATCCCGACTATGCCCAGAACGACGAGGTGCTCTACCAGAAGGCGAGAGCCTACGAGGAGCTCGGTCGGATCGAGGAGGCGATGGCCGTGACCGCGCGCCTCCTCGAGGAGTACCCCGAATCGCGGCATCGCGACGAGATCCGGTTCAGGCGGGGCGAGTCCTTCTTCGTCAGGCGCAAGTACCTGGATGCCGAGCGCGAGTACGCGTCCGTGGTCCGAGAGGGAGCCGCCTCCGACTACTACGAGCTCGCGATCTACAAGCTCGGCTGGGCCCTGTACAAGCAGATGATGCTCGAGGAAGCCCTCGATCAGTATCTGGCCCTCCTCGATCACAAGGTGTCGTCCGGCTACGACTTCGAGCAGACCGGAGACGAAGCCCAGGCGGCCCGGATGGCGGACACCTACCGGGTGATCAGCCTCTGCTTCTCGGAGCTCGGCGGACCCGCCGCCGTGCGGGGCTTCTTCGATGCCCATGGCAGCCGGACCTACGAGGATCGGATCTATCGGCATCTGGCCGAGTTCTACTTCGAGAAGCGTCGCTACCAGGACGCCGCCTCGGTCTACGATGCCTTCATCGAGCTCCATCCATTCCACCACGCGGCGCCTCGCTTCCGCATGCGAACGGTCGAGATCTACGAGGAGGGAGGGTTCCCGCGACTGGTCCTCGAATCGAAGGAGGTCTTCGCGGCCGACTACGGCATCCAGGCGCCCTTCTGGGAGCATTTCGAGTTCGATCGGGAGCCCGAGGTCGTGCGGTTCCTCAAGCAGAACCTGAAGGATCTCGCGAGTCATCATCACGCGGGCTACCAGGAGGCGAGCGAGCCGAGCCTGGCCCGAGAACGCTTCGCCGAGGCGGAGAGATGGTACCGGGACTTCCTCGCCTCCTTCTCGAACGATCCCGAGACGCCGGCCATGCACCATCGGCTCGCGGATCTCCTCCTCGAGGAGCAACGCTACGTCGACGCGGCCGTGGAGTACGAGAGGACGGCCTACGACTATCCCGATCACGAGGGGGCTGCCGCGGCGGGGCACGCCGCCATCTTCGCCCACAGGGAGTTCCAGAAGACCGCGACGGGGCCCGAGCTGGAATCCTCCCGGCGAGCCGCGGTCGACGTGACGCTTCGGTTCGTGGAGCGATTTCCGGAGCACGAGCACGCCGCGGCCGCGCTCGGAGCCGCCGCGGAAGACCTCTTCACCCTGGGACGGTTCGAGCGAGCGATCGAGCTCGGTGAGCGTCTCGTCTCGGCGTATCCGAGCGCGGCACCTGCCGTCCGACGGTCGGCCTGGTCGGTGGTCGCCCACTCCTCGTTCGAGCTCGAGTCCTTTGCGCGCGCAGAGGCGGCGTACGCGCGCGTCCTCGATCTGACGGAGGAGAGCGGAGAATCCCGACAGGCAGTGGTCGACAATCTCGCCGCGTCGATCTACAAGCAGGGTGAGATCGCCCGGGCCGAGGGCGACTCGCGGACCGCTGCCACCCATTTCATGCGTGTCGCGGAGGTCGCACCGGGCTCCGGGATCCGTCCGATCGCCGACTACGACGCCGCGGGTGCGTGGATCGCGCTGGAGGATTGGGCCATGGCGTCCTCGGTCCTCGACGCCTTCCGGTCGAGCTTCCCGGAGCACGAGCTGAATCGAGAGGCCACCCGACAGCTGGCCTTCGTCTTCCAGGAGCAGGGCGACTCCGAGCGCGCAGCGGCGGAGTACGAGCGCGTGGCAGGCGAAGCGACCGAGCCGGACTTGCGCAGGGACGCCCTGTCGACTGCCGGTGCGCTCTACGAGGAGGCAGGGAATCCGAGGCGGGCACTCTC
>CAYXLY010000542.1:0-3036 GCA_964466005.1 uncultured Spirochaetaceae bacterium
TAGTCGATCTGGCCAGCAGGGGGCGCGATCGCACTGGTCGACGAGAAGAGCACGAAGAGCTCGGCGCCCGCGGCCTCGAGGAGCGAGTCGAGCACCAGCGTTCCGTGGACTTTGGGACCGAACACGTCCTCGATGTCGGCATCGCGCTTCAAGGCGATGAGCTCGTCCTTCACGACGCCCGCCGTGTGGAAGAATCCGTGGATCGGCCCGAAGCGCGAGCGCGCCCGATCGATCACGTCCTGCATCTGCTCGAGATTGGTCACGTCTGCGGCGAAGATCTCCACCTGCGCGCCGGCCGCCTCGAGATCGCGGATCTTGCGGATCCGCCTTCCGGTCGTGTCCTCCCCGCCGCGAGTCCGGAGCCACTCGTCCCACTCCGCGCGCGGCGGCATCTCGGAGCGTCCGATCAGAATCAGGTTCGCCTGATGATCCCGGGCGAGCCGATCGGCCAGGTTGAGGCCGAGGCCGCCCAGGCCGCCCGTGATCAGGTAGGTGCCTCCCTGGCGCAGGGACCCGACGACCTCACTCTCCGAGTCGCGCTTCGTCGCCCGGAGAGGCTCGCGCTCGTATCGCCGCACGAAGCGGTCCCGCCCCCGATGCGCGACGATCTCGGAGTCGGAGGCCGCATGGAGCTCCCGAGCGAGCAGGTCGGCGATCTCGTCGAGGCTCCCCTCTCCGGAGCGACGCGACGACCTTCGGGCGAGACCGGAGACGAGCTCGCGCAGGCTGTGGTCGCCTCCGCCGGGCAAGGCCACGTCGACGCTCTTGCAGGTCACGTCGGGCAGCTCGCGCGGAATCACCTTGACGGGGCCCAGCAGCGTCGCCTTCTCCGGATGGGCCAGCCCCTCGCCCTCGAGGACCGATTGCATGCCGTTCGAGACCACGGTGATGTGGAGAGGGCGAGGCAGGCTCTCCTCGTTGATCGCCTGGGCCAGGAAGTGCAGGCTGTAGAATCCATCCTGGATGTTCTGATGGAAGAAGCTCGAGCCGGGACGGAACTTCTCCGACGCCGTCACCTCCCAGAGATGCACGATCTGGCTCGGGGCTCGGCCGTGGGCGACGAGGTCCTGGAGCAGCGCATCGTATCCGGCACGGCCGAGCTCGGGCGCGAGCGTGTACTCCTCGTCGCTTCGCTTGTAGAACGCGTCGCCCTCGAAGACGGAGATGACCGGTTGGCGCTGCGCCTGGAGGATCTTCTTCAGTCGACGTCCGAGGCCGGCATCGTCCATGAAGAGGAGCCAGATCTGCTCCTCCGTCGCGCTTCGTTCCTCGATCGCGGCCGGCAGCCAGACTGGACGCCGTCCCCACTCGGCGAGGTCTTCGATGCGCTCCAGCCTGTCCTCGTCGCTCGCTCGGGCGACCTGCTCCGTGGGCTCGATGAAGTAGGGCTGATGACTCCAGGCATAGGGGGGCAGCGGCACGCGACGACGCGTCTCGCCCTCGCGCAGCCGGGAGAGGTCGATCGCGAGACCGGATGCCCAGGCACGCCCGAGGCCCGAGAGGAAGAAGGCCGCGTCGGAGATCGAGTCGTCTCGATGTCGGAGGGACGGGATGATGTTCACTCCCTGGCGGGCGGCTGGATTCTGGCGCGCGAACGCACACAGCGACTGGGAGGGTCCGACCTCGATCAGCAGCCTGCCCGGCGTCTGGAGCACCGTATCCAGCCCGTCGGCGAAACGGACCGTTCGGCGCAGGTGCTCGACCCAGTACTCGGGATCCGTCGCCTGCTCGGGCGTGATGATCCGCCCCGTCCGGTTCGAGACGAAGGGAATCTCGGGCGCTCTCAGATCGAGGGTCTGGAGGAAGCTTCGGAACTCGTCGAGGATGGGGTCGAAGAGCCGGGAGTGACCCGCTCGCGAGATCGGAACACGCCGATACTCGATCTCTCTCTCGTCGAGCCGCTTCTCCAGGGCCTCGATGGCGCCCACGGAGCCCGACGCCACGCAGAGCTCCGGCGCATTCACCGAGGCGAGATCGCACTCTCCCTCGAGGAGCGGCTCGAGGCCGCCCTCGGAGAGCGCGACGCTCAGCATCGCGCCCTCCTCGGCCCGCTCGGTGAGCTCGCCGCGCAGAGCCAGCAGCCCGATCGCGTCCTCGAGCGAGAGCACGCCCGCCAGGCAGGCGGCCGTGTTCTCTCCCATGCTGTGCCCGATCATCAGGTCGGGCTGGACACCCCAGGACATCCAGAGACGCGCCAGGGCATGCTCCACGATGAAGATCGCGGGCAGCTGGCGGCTCGTCCTGGCCATCTCCTCCGCCGCCCGATCGCGCTCTTCGGGCGCCGGAAGCAGGAGACTGCGAAAGTCGAAGCCCGTCCTCCGGGTCGCGAGGTCGATCCCCCGATCGAGCTCCTCGCGGAAGACCGGCTGCGTCTCGTAGAGACCCACGGCCATGGCCGGATAGTGGCTGGCCGCGCCCGAGAACATGAAGACGACCGACACGTCTCCATCGGGCGCCGTATGCGTGAAGAGGCGGCCGGGGTCACCGCCCTCCAGCATCTCGATCGCCTCCTCCCGGCTTCCGACCGCGAGCACACGTCGACGCGCCATCTCCCGACGGCCCACGTCGAGGGTGTAGGCGACGTCCGCGAGCTCGACCTCGGGATGGCTTCGAAGGAACCCGGCGAGTCGCTGCGTGTTGCCTTCGAGCGACTTGTTGTTGCGCGCGGACAGTCGAAGGAGCTGAAGCGGCTGCCTGGACGGCGTCGTGGGCTCCCGCGGCGGCGCCTCCTCGAGGATCACGTGCGCGTTGGTGCCTCCCACGCCGAGGGAGTTCACGGCCGCTCTGCGCGGCTCGGCCGAGCGCGGCCACGCGTGCAGCGTGTCGTTCACGACGAAGGGCGTGTCCTCGAAGCCGATCACGGGATTCGGCTTCTCGAAGTTCAGCGTCGGCGGAATGGCCTCGTTCTCGACGTTGACGTCGAAGGCGACGACCTCGATCCCGGCGTCGACGGCGCGCTGTGCCGCTTCGCGCATGGATTCGGTCAGACCGTGCTGGATGACGATGCCGTCCACGCCGAGTGCTATGGCCTGGTCG
>CAYXLY010000543.1:0-3029 GCA_964466005.1 uncultured Spirochaetaceae bacterium
GAGGCCCAGGTCCCCGTCGTACTCCATCATGCCCGCATAGAGCACGTCGGGCCGCGGGCCGCGGTCGAAGGCCTCGAAGCGCTCGCTCTCGAAGGCCTGCGTGATCTCCAGGGCGCGATCTCCGCGAAAGTTGAAGAGGACGACCGCGTCGTGATCGACGATCCGACCGACGGGCTCGCCGTCGCCACCGGCCACGACGAACTGGGGCAGCATCTGATCCCCGATGCCGGGCGATTCCTGCCGGAAGGTCTCGATGGCCCGACGACAGGACGGGAAGGCGCGCGCCTCGCCGCGCACGTGCGTCTTCCAGCCCCGCTCGACCATGGCCCAATCGGCCTCGTAGCGATCCATGGTCGTCGTCATGCGACCCCCGCCCGATGCGATCCGATAGTCGCGCCGGGGCTTGCTGGAGATCGTCTCGAGAAGCTCCTCGAGAGCGTCCACGTAGTCGAGCGCGCTCGTCTCGGCGACGTCGCGTCCGTCGAGCAGGACGTGGATCCGGACCCGCTCGATCGACTCCTGATCGCAGCGCCGCAGGAGGGCGTAGAGATGGTCGATATGGCTGTGGACGTTGCCGTCCGAGAGCAGGCCGATGAAGTGGAGCGTGGAGCCCCGCTCCCGGACGCGCTCGGTGATCGATTGCCAGACCTCGGCCTTCTCTCCTTCGAAGAGGCTGCCATCGGCGATGGCGCGCGCCACGAGCTTGGCCCCCTGATCGAAGACCCGGCCGGCGCCGATCGCGTTGTGGCCGACCTCGCTGTTGCCCATGTCGCCATCCGAAGGCATGCCCACGGCCTTGCCATGAGCCTGCAGGAGCGTCGTCGGAGCGGTCGCGGAGAGTCGATCGAGCTGGGGCGTCCGCGCGAGCCAGACGGCGTCCGAGGCATCCCGGCGACCGACGCCGACGCCATCCATCACACAGACGACCACCGGTCCCTCCACGCCAGGGAACCCGGAGTGTCTCTTCAACGTCCACTCGACCATTGATGCCTCGCCGCCTGCCTCGCCCGGGCCTGCTGCCCCGGGGTCTTCTGCCCTGGAGTCTCCCGCCCCGGAGTCACCCGCCCTGGAAGCGCGGGGTGTGGAGAGAGCCGGGCCTCGCCCTGCTCGGCCCGGAGGGGAACCGGATGATAGACTCGGGATGCGATGCACCCAAGAAAGATCCGGAGAACGTGATCAGAGCGCGATCCGCCAACCCACCCACTCCTCGATCCGTCCTCCGGGCCCTCCCCCTCTTTCTCCTCTGCCTCGGAGTCTGCCTCGGAGCGGCGCTCCTCTCCGGCTGCGCCTCGAGCCAGGCGGCTCCACCGGCCCCGGCCCGGGCCTCCGAGAAGGTCCCGGAGGCGGAGGGCGCCGCAGCGAGCCGGTCCGGCCCGCCTTCCGATCCCCAGGCGTCCGCCCCGACCGCGTCCACCCCGGATTCCTCGGGGTCACCGGGTCGAACGGCCGCCACGGAGGCCGAAGCGGCAGAGTCGCAGGACGGCGACGGCGACGCGGCCGAGGAGACCGATCGTCCGGAGGCGTCCGACCCGCCCGAGGAGCCGGAGCAGCCGGGTCGGATCGTCCTGAAGACCGTCTACGACGATCGACGGGTCGGCAGCGAGCAGGAGTCCGTGATCGAGGCCGAGCTCGGCCTCTACGAGGATCCGGCGCTCGAGGACTATCTCCGGAGCGTGGCGGTCCGGCTGCTGCGCCATACCCGGACGCGACCCTTCGACTACACGTTCCGCATCGTCGACCAGGAGGTGCCCAACGCCTTCGCGCTGCCCGGCGGCAAGATCTACGTCTCCCGCGGCCTCCTGGCCCTGGTCGGAAGCGAGGCAGAGCTCGCCGCCGTGCTCGGCCACGAGATCACCCACGCGGCCGAGCGCCACGCCGCCGGCCGGATCGAGCACTCCCGTCGAATCAACCCCTTCACGATCGGTCTTCGGCGCGCCGCCGCCATCGCGGCCTATGGGCGCGACCAGGAGCGGGATGCCGATCGCGGCGGACAGATCCTCTCCGCCAAGGCCGGCTACGACCCGGGTGCGATCGCGACCTTCATGCGCAAGCTCGACGCCTACGATCGGTACGAGATCGGCTGGTCACGCCTGCCCAGCTTCCTCGCGACCCATCCGACGAGCCCCGAGAGATCCGCCCTCGCGGCCAGCCGGGCGACCAGCCTCGACTGGGAGCCGGCGGAGCCCGTCGCCCCGGACCCGGTCCTCGGCTACCTCGGCATGATCGAGGGTCTCGTCCTCGGTGCGAACCCGACGGCCGGCGTCTTCGAGGACTCTCGCTTCCTGCATCCGGACCTCCGCTTCTCGGTGCGCTTTCCGCGGGGCTGGACGACGCTGAACAACCCCCAGGCCGTCGTCGCGATCTCGCCCGAGCGCGACGCCCAGGCCAGCCTGACGGTCGAGGGCCGGGCCGGCGATCTCGACCGCGTGATCGACGAGTTCATCGAGAGTGGCGCCGACGGGCTCGAGGTCCGCGTCCAGGATCGACAGCCCATCCAGGTCCGCAGCCTTCCGGGCGTCCGGATCGAGGGCAAGGCCTCCTCCGGTGGGGTCGGCCTCTGGGCGCAGATGACCTTCGTCGAGCACGGAGGCCTGGTCTATCGGCTCTCGCTCCTCAGCCGCAGCGGCCGGGCCGACGTCTACCGGGGGCGGGCCCATGCCTTCGCCCACAGCTTCCGTCCGCTCGACGAGGAGGCCGCCCGCTCGCTCGAGGTGACGCGCCTGCGCGTGGCACGCGCACTCGAGCGAGAGACGCTCGAGCAGCTCTCAGCACGAACCCGGAACGCGCTCGAGCTCGTCTACACGGGGGTGCTCAACGATCTCTTCGCCTCGACGACCCTGTCGAAGGGCACGCCGGTGAAGATCGGATTGCGCGAGCCCTATATCCCGGGAGACCCGGAGATCCCCGCAGACCCGGAGTCGGCGACGCCTTCGAGCGGAGGCGCGGCCGAGGAGAGGGGGGAGGATCGGGCTCCGCCGCTCCCGCGAGAGGGAGCCCCGCGGATCGAAGAGCGTCCGAGCGGGATCCGC
>CAYXLY010000544.1:0-3023 GCA_964466005.1 uncultured Spirochaetaceae bacterium
CGACGGACAGATCTTCCTCGAGACGGATCTCTTCAACTCGGGCATCCGCCCGGCCATCAACGTCGGCATCTCGGTGTCGCGCGTGGGTGGGGCGGCGCAGACGAAGGCGACCAAGGCCGTCGCGGGTCAGCTCAAGCTGAACCTGGCGCAGTACCGCGAGATGGCCGCCTTCGCGCAGTTCGGCTCCGATCTCGACAAGGCGACCCAGGAGCAGCTGGCCAACGGCGAGCGGCAGACGGAGATCCTCAAGCAGGGTCAGTACTCGCCGCTGCCGATGGAGGAGCAGGTCGTGTCGATCTACGCGTCGACGCCCCAGCCCGACCGCGAGTCCTGGATCCGGCATCTCCCGCTCTCGGACATCAGTCGGTACGAGCACGAGCTCCTCGACTGGATGCGCTCCAGCAAGAACGACATCCTCAGCCGGATCCGGGAGACCGGGAAGTTCGAGGAGGAGACGGAGCAGAAGCTGATCGCCGCGCTCGACGAGTTCGCCGAGATCTTCGAGCCGTCCCATGCCAAGGGAGCGGCGGCCTAAGTGGCGAATCTGCGGGACATCAAGCGACGGATCACCAGCGTCCAGTCGACGCAGAAGATCACGTCCGCCATGAAGATGGTGGCAGCGGCGAAGCTCCGGCGCGCACAGGACGCGATCGAGCGGGCGAGGCCCTATGCGTTGCGGATGCGTTCGACTCTCGAGGAGGTGTCGAAGGGCACGCTCGAGGTGAGCCACCCGCTCCTCGAGGTCCACGAGACGCGTCGAAGCCTCGAGATCGTGGTGGTCACGTCGGATCGCGGCCTGGCGGGCGCGTTCAACTCCGCGGTGATCAAGGCGGCCGAGGGCGTGCTCCGAGAGCGGGAGGGCGACTTCGAGAAGGTGGGCCTCACGCTCCTGGGCAAGAAGTCCGGGGACTATTTCCGTCGGCGACGGGCCGACCAGATCACCTTCGACAGTCCGATCGGTGGGGACGTGACCTACGCCCAGGCGGCCGACGTCGCGCGCGATCTCGCCCGTCGCTACGTCTCGGGCGAGCTCGACGAGGTCGTTCTGATCTTCAGCGAGTTCGTCTCGACGATGACGCAGACGCCGCTCGTCTCCCAGCTGCTGCCCTTCAGCACGCCCGCGAGCGCCGATTCCGGGGGCGCCGCGGAGGCGGGAGGCGGCGGGAACGGCGAGGGGCTGCCCTACGAGATCGAGCCCGACGCGGAGACCCTGCTCGCGGCCCTCGTGCCGAAGGCCGTCGAGATCGAGGTCTTCCGGGCGTTGCTCGAGAACCAGGCGGGCGAGCATGCCGCCCGGATGACCGCCATGGAGGCGGCCACGAAGAACACGGAAGAGCTGATCGAGTCGCTCACGCTCGAATACAACCGGGCGCGCCAGGCAGCGATCACCCGAGAGCTGGTCGAGATCGTCACCGGCGCCCAGGCGCTCGAATAACAGATCCACCCGCGCGGGAGCGCGCGGGATCGAACGGGGACGGCCCAGCGCCGTCCGAGGAGAAGACCCGATGAGTCAAGGCAAGATCGTCCAGGTGATGGGCCCCGTCGTCGACGTGGAGTTCGAGGGCGGCGAGCTGCCCGAGGTGCTGACGGCCCTCACGGCGACCAACCCCTCCATCAACGACCAGCCCGGCAACCTGGTCATCGAGGTCGCGCTCCATCTCGGCGAGAAGACCGTCCGCTGCATCGCGATGGACACGACCGACGGTCTTCGCCGCGGACAGGACGTCTCGAATACCGGCGCACCGATCACGATCCCCGTCGGGCCCGAGACGCTGGGCCGCATCATGAACGTCGTCGGCGAGCCGGTGGACGAGCGCGGGCCGATCGACGCCAAGATGACCTACCCGATCCACCGTCCGGCTCCCGAGTTCGTCGACCAGTCGACGAGCGTCGAGGTGCTCGAGACGGGCATCAAGGTCATCGACCTGATCGCGCCCTACAACAAGGGCGGCAAGGTCGGCCTCTTCGGCGGCGCCGGCGTCGGCAAGACCGTCGTCATCATGGAGCTGATCAACAACATCGCCAAGGAGCACGCGGGCTACTCGGTCTTCGCGGGCGTGGGCGAGCGGACGCGCGAGGGCAACGACCTCTGGCACGAGATGCAGGACTCGGTGCTCTCGGATGGCTCGACGGTGCTCGACAAGGCGGCCCTGGTCTACGGCCAGATGAACGAGCCGCCGGGAGCCCGCGCGCGGGTCGGTCTGACGGGTCTGACCGCGGCGGAATACTTCCGGGACGAGGAGGGGAAGGACGTTCTCCTCTTCGTGGACAACATCTTCCGCTTCACCCAGGCGGGCTCCGAGGTGTCGGCGCTTCTGGGACGCATCCCCTCGGCGGTGGGCTATCAGCCGACGCTGGCGACCGACATGGGCGAGCTCCAGGAGCGCATCACGTCCACGAAGAAGGGATCGATCACCTCGGTCCAGGCGATCTACGTGCCTGCGGACGACCTGACGGACCCCGCGCCGGCGACCGCGTTCACCCATCTCGACGCGACGACGGTGCTGAACCGGGCGCTGACGGAGATCGGCATCTATCCCGCGGTCGACCCGCTCGACTCGACCTCCCGGATCCTGGATCCGCAGGTCGTGGGCGAAGAGCACTATCAGGTCGCGCGCGGCGTGCAGCAGACGCTCCAGTCCTACAAGGATCTCCAGGACATCATCGCGATCCTCGGAATGGACGAGCTCTCAGAGGAGGACAAGCTCACGGTGGCGCGGGCCCGCAAGATCCAGCGCTTCCTCTCGCAGCCCTTCCACGTAGCCGAGCAGTTCACCGGAACGCCGGGCGTCTACGTCCGCCTCGAGGACACGATCCGCGGGTTCCGCGAGATCCTCGACGGCAAGCACGACGACCTGCCGGAGCAGGCCTTCTACATGGTCGGCGGCATCGAGAGCGCGGTCGAGAAGGCGAAGAGCCTGGTCTGACGACCCGCCGGCGCGGGTCGGCAGGGGCGCAGGCCGGCGGGTCGTGGGCTCGTAGGAGCCCGTCTCGCATCGCGAGTCGCCCTCGCGAATCGGGTC
>CAYXLY010000545.1:0-3016 GCA_964466005.1 uncultured Spirochaetaceae bacterium
CCGATGCGGATCATCAACATCCATCACTCGTTCCTGCCCGCCTTCCAGGGCGGACGCCCCTATCACCAGGCCTACGGACGCGGCGTGAAGCGGATCGGGGCGACGGCCCACTACGCCACGCTCGATCTCGACGAAGGGCCGATCATCGAGCAGGACGTCGTCCGTGTCTCGCACCGGGACACGCCGCGCGAGCTGGTCCGGAAGGGACGCGACGTGGAGCGAACGGTCCTCTCGCGGGCCGTGGCCTGGCATCTCGAGGGCCGCGTGCTCGTATACGACAACAAGACGGTCGTCTTCGACTGAGGGCGCGGCCCGAAGGCGCGAGTGAACCCGACCGGTGCAGCCGCACCCGGTCTCGCAGCCTCGTCGACCCAGGGCGCCCGGAACCCGAGGATCCTCTCGAATGGACGGAAAGCTCGCCTTCATCGCGCTCTGCATCGGCATCCTCGTGCTCGCCTGGCTCGGTGCGGGCGTCCTGTGGCGTGCGGCCGAGGTCTCCGAGATCGTGGCGCCCATCGAGCGGGGCTCCTGGGAGGAGCTCACGGTCATGACGCTCGGGACCGGCAACGAGTACGAGAATCCCGAGCGCAACGGCCCTTCGACGGCCGTCGCGCTCGGCGACGACGTCCTGCTCGTCGACTCGGGCCGAGGGCTCGCCGAAGGTCTGCGGAGCGCGCGCATTCCGCTCGACCAGCCTCGGATCGTGCTGCTCACGAACCTGCTCCCCGTGAACACGATGGGGCTCGACGACTTCCTCTTCACGGGCTGGCTCGTTCCTCGAACGGAGCCGCTCCGGGTCTTCGGCCCCCCCGGTACGCGCACCTTCGTCGAGGCCCTCGAGAGAGCCTACGCGACGGGCCGCGAGGCCCTCGGCGGAGCGCTCGGTCTGGAGGCCGCCGGCGCGCGCATCGAGGTCGAGGAGATCGAGGACACGCATCGGATGCAGATCGGAGATCTCACGGTCGAGGCGCGTGCGCTTCCCGGAGGCCCCGTCCCGACCCTGGCGTGGCGCTTCTCGCACGACGAGCATCGCATCGTGATCTCGGGCAGTGGCTGGGGGGCCGACGTGCTCGCGAGCTTCGCAGGAAGAGCCGACCTGCTCGTGCACGAGGCCGCCTATCTACCGACGGTCGAGGAGCTCGAGGGCACCGGCGCGGAGATCCCCGATCCCGAGCGGATCGAGCGTGAGGCCCGACTCCATACCTCCATCCTGGACGTCGGCGACATCGCCCGGGAGGCCCAGGTCGAACGCCTGGCCCTGGTCCGGCTCCGACCGCCGCCCTTCTTCGACCTCCAGATCCGCTCGATGGTCGCGAACGACTTCGAGGGATCGATCCTCGTCCCGGACGACGGCGAGGTCATCTTCCCCTGACCCGGCCCCGGTCCGGTCTCGATCCGGCCCCGATCCGGCGCGACGTCTTCCAGGGCCTCGAACGGCAGCCCTCGAAGGCGGGGGCAGCCTCCTGGGATCTTCGGGGGAGCGATGCTCAGATCACGAGGACGGGGGCGTCCGGATCGAGGAGAGGCTCGGGCTCTCCCGATCCCGACCCGTCCCGATCGGGCCTGCTGCCGGGGGGAGGCGGCCGATCGTCGGGGTCGCGCTGACCCGTGAACCGACGACGCTGCTCGAGGAAATAGGGCTCGTAGGGCATCAGGCGGATCGCCTCGTCGATCGTCAGCAGCGCGCCGAGGCGGTCCCCTGCCTGGAAGAGGGCCTCTGCCAGCGTATCCAGGTAGTCGGGCTGCATGCGACCCGTGCTGCTCACCGCCCGATCCGCGAGCGCGACCGCGAGGCCCAGCTCCTCGGAGCCGGGCTCTCCCTCGGTCGCCAGGAACCAGGCCGCCGTGTTCTCGTGAAGCGCCAGATGGAGCTGACTGGGCGCGTCCAGGAGTCGCGCTGCGTGCCGCTCGAGGGCCGCGGGCTCGAGACGCGCCAGCGGGACGCCGCCGAGGAGCCCGAAGACGAGGATCGCGAGGACCGCCGCCGCCGCGAATCGATCCCGGGGCGTGGACTCGATCGCCTCGACCGAAGGGCGTCCCAGGAGTCTCACCGCCACGTAGCCGCCTGCGAACCCGCCCAGATGCGCCCCGCCGGCGAGCACGCTGCCGAGCAGCTGATCGAGCACCAGCTGCGCGATCAGCGCGCCGATGAACAGGCGTCGTGGCAGCCGCCACTGCGCGGGGAGCGCGTCGGGATGGTGGAGCTCCAGCGCGAGGAGACCGCCCGCGAGCGCGGCCACCAGCCCCGAGGAGCCCAGCACCTCGGGATAGTCGTAGAGCAGGATGCCCACGACGCTGCCCGCGGCTCCGAGCCCCAATAGGATCACCGTCCGCCAGGGCCCGAGCGGCCGCTCCACGAGATGGCCCAGGACCAGCAGACCGCCGACGTTCAGGGCCAGATGAAGCGGAAAGCCCGGCATGGCGTGCAGGAAATGGCTGGAGATCCCGCGCCAGAGCTCCCCGCGACCGAAGAGCTCCGGAATGAACGTGCCGACCTGCTGCACGAGGGGGTCCCGGATCTGGATGATCGTGCCGACCACGCAGAGAGCGACGACGCCCCAGGTCACCCACGCGAACCGACGCCGCCGGGCCAGCGCCTCGACGCGCTCCATCTCGGAGAGACGCTCCCCGCCGTCCGGGTGTGCGGCGAGCTGCTCGAGCAGCAGCCGCCGCGTCTCGGCCGGGCCATTCTCGGGGTCGACGAAATCCGTGGCTCTCACGAGCAGGAGCCCGGAACGGGTGCCGATCAGCAGCATCCGATCCGTCGTGGTCACATGGGTGAGCGACGCGTACGGGTGGAAGGGAGAGCGCTTGAGCCCGCGAGGCTCGATGACCCTGAAGCCATCGGGCTCAAGGAGGATGGCTCCGCCGCGGGCGAGTCGGATGCGTCGACTCGGCGCGGGATCCTCCTCGCCTCGCTCGGGAGTCTCGCCTGGCAGCTCGCCCGGCAGCTCGCCCGGCAGAGAGGCGCCCTCGAAGTCGTCTTCCTCGAGCATGGGACGAGAATAGCGCCTCC
>CAYXLY010000546.1:0-3009 GCA_964466005.1 uncultured Spirochaetaceae bacterium
CTCCGGGATCCGCATCGACGGGCATCGGCATCGGCATCGGCATCGGGGCATCGACATCGGGGCATCGGCATCGGAATGGGCATCGGAATGGGCATCGGCCTCGGCGGCATCGGGGCTGAGCGAGCCCGCCCACGGTCGCGTTCGGGATGCCTCCGGATGGGGCTCGGTGCGGACTGCTACCCTCCGGCGCAATGAGTTCCGCTCGACCTGCCCGCTCCCCGACTCCGCCGTCCTCTCCGTCCTCGCGCCGCCGGCCGAAGAGCCGCTCCCGCGCGGGGGCCGGGCGTCCGGCGCGCGCCGACTTCCTGCCGACCTGCCGCGCGGATCTGGAGGCGCGGGGCTGGGACGAGGTCGACGTCGTCTTCGTGACCGGCGATGCGTATGTCGATCATCCTTCGTTCGCGATGGCGATCCTCGGCCGCTGGCTCGAGGCGAACGGCTTCCGGGTCGCGATCCTCGCGCAGCCCGACTGGCAGAGCGCGGAGGCCTGGCGCGAGCTCGGCCGCCCGCGGCTCTTCTACGCCGTCTCGGCCGGCAACATGGACTCGATGATCAACCACTATACGGCCAACCGGAAGCGTCGGAACGCCGATGCCTACTCGCCCGGCGGACGCATCGGGCTGCGCCCGGATCGACCGACGGCCGTCTACGCACAGCGGTGTCGGGAGGCCTTCAAGGGCGTACCCGTCATCACGGGCGGCGTCGAGGCGTCGCTGCGACGGATCGCGCACTACGACTACTGGAGCGATCGGGTCTGGCCCTCGAACCTCGTCTCGTCCAAGGCGGACCTGCTCGCCTACGGCATGGGCGAGGACGTGATCCTGCAGATCGCGCGGCGGCTGGCGGAGGGCGAGCCGCTCGCCTCGCTGCGCACGCTGCGCGGGGTCGCCTACCTGCTGGGCAAGAACGAGACGCTTCCGGAGGCTTCCTTCGGCGGGGCGGCCGGAGACGGCACGATCGAGCTGCCGGCCTTCGACGCGGTGCGCGAGGATCGTCGCGCCTTCGCGGAGATGACCCGGGCCTTCCATCACGAGACGAACCCGGCGAACGCGCGTCGCCTCGTGCAGCCCCATGGCGACCGATTGCTGGTGGTGAATCCTCCGGCCCGGGCGCTGGACGAGCCGACGATGGATCGGCTCCACGAGCTTCCCTACACGCGCCAGCCCCATCCCGACTGCGACTCGCCGCCGCCGGCCTGGGAGACGATCAAGGACTCCGTCCAGATCATGCGCGGCTGCTTCGGGGGCTGCACGTTCTGCTCGATCACCATGCACCAGGGCCGCGAGATCCAGAGCCGCAGCCCCGACTCGATCCTGCGCGAGGTCGAGAGGCTGGCGGCCAGCCCGGACTTCAAGGGCGGCATCAGCGATCTGGGCGGACCGACCGCGAACATGTACCGGATGCGCTGCACGAAGCCGGAGGTGGAGCGGGTCTGCCGCCGGCTCTCCTGTGTGCATCCCAAGGTCTGCAAGCTGCTGGACACCGACCACGCCCCGGTCCTCGACCTCATGCGTCGGGCCCGGGCGGTGCCCGGCGTGAAACGGGTCCACATCGCCTCCGGGATCCGCATGGATCTCGCCGCCGACGAGCCCGAGTACCTCGAGGAGCTGGCGACCCATCACGTGGGAGGACATCTCAAGGTCGCCCCCGAGCACGTGAGCGACCGCGTCCTCGGGCTGATGAAGAAGCCCGGACGCGGCAGCTTCGAGATCTTCGCGGAGCGCTTCGCGGCGGCCTCGAAGCGGGCCGGCAAGGAGCAGTATCTCGTCCCCTACTTCATCGCGAGCCATCCCGGCTCGACGGCCGACGAGATGATCGAGCTGGCGATCTTCCTGAAGGAGCGCGGCTATCGCCCCCGACAGGTCCAGGACTTCATCCCCGCGCCGATGGATCTCGCGACCTGCATGTACTGGACGGGGCTCGACCCGATGACGATGGAGCCCGTCGAGACCGCTCGCCGTGTCCAGGATCGCCAGGTCCAGCGCGCGCTGCTCCAGTTCTTCGCGCCCGAGAACTGGACGACCGTTCGCGACGCCCTTCGCCGGGCCGGGCGCGAGGACCTGATCGGCGAGGGACGCGACTGTCTGATCCCGTCGAGGCCGCCCCGCCCAGCGGGTCGTCGGCCCGGCCGGGGAAGGGGCGCCGGGCGGCCTCGCGCCGGATCCGCGTCCTCGGGATCGGGGGCATCCGGGGGATCGGGGACGTCGGAGACGTCCCGCGCGACGGAGGACTCGCGTCGCGCTCCCGGCTACCGCCGGCCGTCGCGCGAGCGCGGCGTCGATCGTCGATAGCGGGGCTTGGCCCGACGAGCTTCGGCCCGACGCGGACCGGCCGTCGCGCCCGCGATCCCGGAGTCGAGCGGCCCAGGCGATCGGGGATGGCCGACCGACGCAGCCGGAGCGCGTGAGGCGAGGGGAGCGGCGAAGGGAGCGACGAGGGAAGCGACGAGGGAAGCGACGAGGGAAGCGACAGCCGCACCGAAGGCGGCGCGGCTCGTCAGGCACCGCTCGACGGCGATCCGCCCTCCTCGATCTCCTTGCGCACGATCGAGACGTGGACGATGCCGAACAGGAAGGTCTGCCAGAGCTCTCCGACGAGCGGTCGCGGGCTCTTTCGCAGGATGCCCAGGAAGGCCACGCACTCGACGACGTGGACGGCGGCGAGCACCCAGAAGAGCGTGCGGCCGAAGGGGCCGACCTCCGTCGTCTGGAGGGGCGCGAAGAAGCAGGCCGTGGCGAAGAGCCAGGTCGACCCGACGAGGATCTTGGAGATCGAGATCAGACTGTTCTGCTGCATGGGCCGAGGGTCTCCGGTGGCGGCGCCGCATGATAGCCTGCGCGTGAGGGGATGCCTCGTCGGACGAGGCTGGTCGACCGCCGTAAGCGAGAGACCGCAGACCGGGACCGCAGAGTAGAGTAGAGAGACCGACGAAGGCGAGGCCGACGGAAGATCGGGCGCAGGCAGAGGGGAGATACCACGTGGGCGAGGCTCGGAGGGGCGGCGCAGGAA
>CAYXLY010000547.1:0-3002 GCA_964466005.1 uncultured Spirochaetaceae bacterium
GCCCAGGAGTGCGCCCTGCATACGAAGCGCTGGATGCACGACCACGGCGTCTCCCAGGAGGCGCTCGCCAGCATCTCCCTCGCTTGCTACGCGAACGCCCAGCGGAATCCGCGCGCCGTCCGCTACGGACAGCCCCTGACCCGAGAGGCCTATCACGCCTCGCGCTGGATCGTCGAGCCCTTCCATCTCTTCGATTGTTGTCAGGAGAACGACGGGGCGTCGGCGCTCATCGTGACCACGCCCGAGCGAGCCCGGGACCTGCCCGGCAAGGCCGTCCCGATCCTGGCGACGGCCCAGGGCATCGGTCCGGAGATCGGAATCACCGCCTTCCAACGCCGCTGGTTTCCCGGCATGTACTACGAGAACGTAGGACGGATGATCTGGGAGAGGGCCGGGGTGAAGCCGGCGGACGTCGACGTCCTGCAGCTCTACGAGAACTTCACCGGTCCCGTGGTGATGGCGCTCTGCGAGATGGGCTACTGCAAGCCGGAGGAGGTGGAGGCCTTCGTGGCCGACGGCGCTCTCGAGGGGCCGGACGCCCGGCTGCCCTTCAACACGAGCGGCGGCAACCTGGCAGAAGCCTATATCCACGGTCTGGAGATGGTCGTCGAGGCCGTTCGCCAATCTCGGGGGGACTCGACCTGCCAGGTGGAGGATGTCCAGCTCTCCCTGGCCGTCGGCGGTCCGGGCTACGCGCCCGGCAGCGCCGTCCTCTTCGGACCCGCGACGGCCGCCTGACCCGCATGGATCCGGGTCGACAGCACGAGACTCCGGTCCTGCACCAGGGTCCGAGAGAACGATCGAATACGAAGACGGCTTTCGCGGGCCCGATGCAGCCCGCAGCCCCGCACATCGAGGCTTTCTCATGACGCGCTATCTCGGCGAAGACTTCCTGCTCCCCCCGCTCACCCCGCACAACACGCCCTTCTTCACGGCGGGCAGCGTCCAGATCCAGTTCTGCCGCGACTGCGGGCATGCCCAGCACCCGCCCGACGACCTCTGCTATGCCTGCCAGGGAACGAGCCTGGAGTTCCGCGCCACTCCGGGCACGGGGCGCGTCGAGAGCGCGGTCCTCGTCCACCATCCCATCCATCCGGCGCTGAAGGATCGCGTGCCCTATCTGGTCGCGGTCATCTCGGTCGACGGCGCGCCGGGATGCAACGTGACGGGCAACGTCGTCGGCTGCGCGCCGGAGGACGTCGCGATCGGGGACTCCGTCCGGGCCGTCTTCGAAGAGGCGACGGATCCGGCCTCCGGCCAGACCCTGAAGATTCCGCAGTGGGAGCGGACGGGCGGCTAGCGTCGGTCGCGGGCGGCGCGTCGCGGGGGGGAGTGCGAGCCCCGACCCTCCGACCTCAGTCCTCCTGGATGCCGTAGCGCAGCAGCGCGAAGAGATTCGTGCCGACGATCTCGCCGTTCTGATTGTAGAAGGTGTCGAGATTGGTCTGGAAGTAGCCGGGGCCGAGCCGCGTCTGCTTCAGCGGAGAGCAGTTGACCACCTCGGTCGTCTGATGGACCCGATCCCCCGGCCGCAGCGGCTTGCCGTAGGCCTGCGTGGATCCCTGGGCGATCGTCTCCCGCGCGCCCGGAGGACACGGGATGCCCCCTCTCTCGCCTTCGACGGGCGGCCAGGGCTTGCGAGCCGGCCAGTTGGCGTCGGGCGCCGCGGGATCCACGCCCTGCTGTCCGGCGCGCTTCATTGCCCACGTGATGAGCCCGACGGGCGGCGCGATCACGCCACCATGGCGACTCTGGCGCGCGTAGTCGCCGTCCACGTAGAGGGGATTCGCGTCCTCCACCATGTCGCACCAGTAGAGGATCTGGACCTCGCTGACCGGATAGCCAGCCTCGGACTTCGGGCTCACCTCGCCGAGCCAGGCCTTCGCGAAGTCCGGCATCTCGGGGTGGGGCTCGACCGTCGGCTTCTCGAGCCGCTCCACGGGCTGGACCGGTCCACTCTCGCGCGAGGGCATGGCGAGCACCGCCCAGGACGTCGCCGCCAGCCCGTGCTCCTCGCTCGAGACGCCCATCTCGACCTTCACGAGCTTGTCCCGCCCCGATTCCGTCTTCTCGCTCACGCGTCCCTCGACGATCGCGAGATCCCCGGGACAGAGAGAGCCGACCATCTGCAGGTTCGTGGCCCGGAAATCACTCTCGGGTCCCGACCAATCGGTCACGAAGCGCGCGAAGAGCGCCTGGTCGAACATGGTGTTCACGAACATGTCGCGATTGCCGACCGACTTCGAGTAGGCGGGATCATGGTGATAGGGCATGAGGTCGCGCGTTCCGCAGACACCCAGGATCAGCGTCTTGATCGTGATCGGGAACTCGAGCCGCGGCAGGACCTCTCCCACCTCGACATCCTCCCAATAGCGAAACGGCACCTCGGTCCCAGCCATCGATCCCTCCTCTCGGTTCTGATGCAAGTCGAGCCTGATTCGATCCGTTCGGTCGCCCGGCTCCCGTCGGGTCATGGCAGCGCATGGATCCCGTCGGAGCCCGCGCTCCGCGAGTCCATCGGATCTCGCGCCGAGGGCCGACGGAAGGCGGACGAGCCGCGAAGACCCGCGCGGAGACTCGAGATGGAATCGAAGAGACGCCCACGGACGACGTCGACGGTCGCACAGCCGGCCCGGTCGATCCATCCCGGCCGGCGCCATCCAGAGGGGTGACGCGTCAGCGGAGGACGTCCCGGCCGGCAGACCGCCCGCCGGAGATGTCCCGACTGGCGACGACGAGATCTACTCGAAGTACTCCCAGGGAAACTCCGGCTCGATGATCGGTCTGAATCCCTTCGGAAACTCGAAGGGACTCGTGAGGATCTCCCAGACGCCGACCAGCTCGGTGGTGACGAACCAGCCGAGCCCCATCGCGAATCCGAGCGGCACGCCCCTGGCGGCCCCCATCTCGTCGGCCTGCTTGACCATCTGGCCGGGGATCGCGAGCACGCCGAGTCCCAGGTTGGAGAAGCCGCGCCCGACCTTGCGAGCCGGCGTGTACTC
>CAYXLY010000548.1:0-2998 GCA_964466005.1 uncultured Spirochaetaceae bacterium
GCGGCGAGGTCCACGTCGAGATCGGGATCGAGACGGCCCGCTCGCTGGAGACGCCGGAGCAGCTCCGCCGTCGGACGACTCGACTCGGCGACGGTGGACCGGCTCCGGGGCGGGCCCAGACGCTCCCGGCCGAAGGTGACGCGATAGGCCTCGGGATGGGCGCGAGCGAAGTGGACGGCGGCGCGAACGGCCCGGTCGACCGCGACCACCGGGTCGGCGCCGTCGCGCGCGAGCCCCGCCACCGCCTGTCGGCGGGCCTCCTGGAGCGCAGCGAGGGTGCGGACCTGGAGCTCGCGAAGGAGCGCGTACTTGTCTGGAAAATGCCTGTAGAAGGTGCCGACGCCGACCTTCGCCCGCCGGGCGATCGCGTTCGTGTTCACGCCCTCCGTGCCCGACCGGGCGAGCAGGCTCAGGCCCGCATCGAGCAGTCGGGAGCGCGCATCGTCGAGACGGGGCCGCGGCATCCCTACAACGTAACTGATTGATATATCCAGAAAAGCTGGCTCTCTGGGCGGATCCGAAATCGTGTGCTTTCAGCATCAATCATGCGGGCTTCGGGTTATAGATAGATTAATCCGTTTCGATCGACGGGCTGGAAGATCGAAGAATCTCTCTCTCGAGTCTCTCTTTCTGCGTTGGTTCTGCGCGTGTTCTGCCGATGGAGACGGGGGGTCAACGGGAGCAGGACGCGACATGAGCAAGACGATCGGCATCATCCAGGCGCGCATGGCGTCGGAGCGGCTCCCGGGCAAGATCCTGGCGCCGCTCGGCGGATGGCCCCTGCTCGAGCTGCTCTGGCTGCGGGTCGCCCGGGCCCGGGTCGACGAGTGGTGGCTCGCGACGAGCAGCCATCCCAGCGACGACGTGACGGCCGCCTGGGGCTTCGAGCTCGGCCTCGGCGTCTTTCGCGGAGAGGAGCAGGACGTCCTCTCCCGCTTCCTCGCCGTGGGCGCGAAGACCGGGGCCGACTGGATCGTCCGGGTGACCGCCGACAACCCCTTTCTCGACGCCCGCGTGATCGACGCGCTCCTCGACGCCCGCGACGACAAGAGCGAGCAGGCCGCCCGCGCCGACCTCCTCCAGCATCGCGGCGGCCTCCCGCTGCCAACGCTCGAGCGGGGGAGTCCCCATCTCCCGGTCGGCTACGGCGTCGAGCTCGCGCGTCGCTCGGCGCTCGAGCGCGCAGCGAGCCAGATCCCGCCCGACGCCTCCCACCATCGGGTCCATGTGACCAGCTGGCTGGCGAGCCAGGGCGGCGTCCTCGAGATCCCGACGCCGGCGGACTGGCCCGATCGCGGATCCTGGCGCTGGACGGTCGACACCGTCGAAGACCTCGCGATGGCCCGCAGCGCCTTCCATCTCTTCGGCAGCGAGGCCGCCGAGATCGACTATCCGCGCATGGTCGCGCGGCTCGATGCCCATCCCGAGATCCCGGCGATGAATGCGCACGTCCGGCAGAAGGCTCTGGAGCAGGGATGAGCGCGCGGGGCACCCCGACTTCAGCGCCTGCCTCCGGTCTCGAAGGCCGCGGCATCGCCGTGAGCGGAGGCGGGACCCACCTCGGCCGCGCGATCGCCCTCGGTCTCGCCCGCGCCGGGGCGACCGTCATCGTCTTCGGACGCCGTCGCGAGCCCCTGGAAGCGACCGCCGCGATGGCGAACGCAACGGCCAGGAAGAGCGCGCTCCCGGGCCGGATCGAGGTCGAGGTCGCCGACCAGCATCGAGACGAAGACCTCGCGCGGGTGCTCGATCGGGTCGAGAAGGAGGCCGGCGCCGTCCACGGCTGGGTGAGCAACGCCTGCAGCGGAAGAACCTCCCAGCTCGGCTCGCTCGATCGCGAGGCCGTCGAGCGATCCGTCGAGAGCGCGCTCTCCGACGTGATCCTGGCCCTCGAGGCCGCGGCGCACCGCATGCGAGACGCCGGCGGCGGCTCGATCGTGAACGTCGCCTCGATGTACGGAATGGTCTCGCCCCAGCCCGACACCTACGCGCGTCACCCCGCCTTCCACAATCCGCCCGCCTACGGCGCGGCAAAGGCCGGCGTCATCCAGCTCACCCGCCATGCCGCCTGTCATCTCGCGCCGCACGGCATCCGCGTGAACTGCGTGAGCCCGGGACCCTTTCCGACCGAGGCGGTCCAGCGAGAGGCCGGCTTCCTCGCCGAGCTCGAGCGGCGCGTGCCGCTCGGGCGGGTCGGTCGCGCCGAGGAGCTCGTCGGGCCCGTCGCCTTCCTGCTCTCCCCCGCTTCGAGCTTCGTCACCGGACACAACCTGGTGGTCGATGGAGGATGGACCGCGTGGTAGCAATGGATTACTCGACCTGGCACGGACAGCGCGCCCGCGATCCCCGGCGACTCGCCCTGGGCAGCGCGCAGTGGGGCATGCCGTACGGCATCGCCAATCGCGACGGCCAGCCCGCAACCGGCGAGGTGGCCGCCATGCTGGCGCGCGCCCGGGAGGCCGGCCTGCATACGATCGACACGGCGCGCGCCTACGGAGAGAGTGAGCAGCTGATCGGCTCGCTCGCCCCGCCCGACCAGGGCTGGCGCGTCGTGACCAAGCTCGCGCCCGACGTCCACCGCGACGGACTCGGACTCGGAGAGGTCCTCGAGGCCGTCGCGTCCAGCCTCGCCGAGAGCCGCCGCGCGCTCGGCCGCGAGCAGCTGCCCGTCCTGCTCCTCCACCGCTTCGCCCATCGCCACGCCTGTGGCGGGCGCATCTGGCGCTGGCTGCTGGCCGAGCGCGAGGAGGGTCGCATCGGCTCGCTGGGCGTCTCCGCGGCGACCCCGGAGGAGGCCTGGGCGGCGCTCGAGGATCCCGACGTCGAGACCCTCCAGGTCGCCACCAGCCTGCTCGATCTCCGCCTGCATCGACAGGGCTTCTTCGCCCGCGCGCGGGAGCTCGGCCGGACCGTCTACGTCCGGAGCGTGTTCCTGCAGGGGCTCGCCCATCTGGGCGCCCAGCAGATCCCGGCCGCCCTCGCCGGTCTCCGCGAGTCG
>CAYXLY010000549.1:0-2994 GCA_964466005.1 uncultured Spirochaetaceae bacterium
GGCGGGCCGGTATCCCCCGAGACGAAGACCGAGGCCCTCACCAGCAGGGCCAGCAGGTCGTCGAAGGAGCGCGTCTCCGGTGCCCGCTGGGCGGCCCCGTCCGACTCGCGAGCGATCCGCTCCACGAGGTTCCGCTCGTGGCGATTCGAGCCTGCGGTGAGCCAGACCTCGAGCCCCTGCTCCACCAGCCGCCTGGCCGTCTCGCCCCAGGCCTCGGGCGGATAGCGTTTGTGAAGCGCTCCGCGGCTGCTGCCCGGATGGATCAGCACGAAGCCGCCGGAGCGCTCCCGTCCCGAGATCTTCAGGCGGGCCGCGAGCCGGGCCGACGCCAGCGGAGACGGCGTCAGGGAGACGGGATCGGGCATCGGCACGTCGGGCGCCAACGACCGGACGAGCGCCGCGTTGCGCTCGTAGCGCGAGACGTCCGGATCTCGCAGAGAGGCATGCCGGTTCATGAAGAGAGAGGCGCCCTCCCGGGTGAGGCGTCGACCGTACCCGACGCGGATCGGAGCGCCGCTGAGCCAGGCCAGCAATCCGCTCTTCAGGATGCCGTGGAAGTCGAGCACGAGATCGAAGCGGCGCGCCCGCAGCGTTCTCAGGAAGCCCATGGCCTGACGCGCCGCGGAGAGCCCGTCGGCCGCGCGGAGGGACTCCATCAGGTCCCGCCTCGGAAAGACCAGGGACTCGTCCACCAGTCCCGAGGCCGCGACGACCCCCGCGGCATCGGGCTCGACGAGCCAGGCCAGATGGGCGCCGGGATAGAGCGAACGCAGCCCGGTCACCGCCGGCAGGGTTCGCACGACGTCTCCCAGGGCTCCCAGCCGCACGACGAGAACCCGATCGGCCTGCGGCGGTCGGGAGGTCTGAGGCAGGGATCGAAGAGGTTGAGCCATGAGATGTCGGGAGCGGGAGGGTCTCGGAGCCTCGCCGATGGGCGACCCTGTCGATAGGATACGGGCCATGAGAGCCGCGCGCACCCTCTCCCTCCTCGTGATGCGCGAGACTCTCGTCTACAGCGGGCTGGCCTTCTTCGGACTGACGCTCGTCCTGCTCACCCAGAATCTCCTGCGCCGCCTCGAAGAGCTGCTCCTCGTGGGCATGACGGCGGCGGACGTCCGCGCCGTGCTCGCCTGCGTGCTGCCGATCGTGGTCTCCTACTCCCTGCCCCTCGCTTTCCTGGTCGGGATCCTCCTGTCGGTCCGTCGCTTCGCCGCGGACGGCGAGCTGCTCGGCATGCGCGCGGCCGGCGTGGGGCCACTCGCCTTCCTGCTGCCTCATCTCCTGCTCGGAGCGGTCGTGACGGCGCTCTCCGCCTGGCTCCTCGTGGCGGTCGAGCACGAGTCGCGGCGGGAGCTGGTCCAGATCTTCAAGACCGTGGCCGCGCGGGGCGCCATCCTCGAGCCCGGCAAGTTCCGCCATATCGGCCCGCGCCTGGTCTTCGTCGAGGAGCGAGAGCGGGACGGCGAGCTGCGAGGCGTGATGATCGTCGACGAGAGCCAGAGACAGCGTCCCTTCCGCATCTTCGCCGATCGGGGCCGCTACCGCTTCGACGAGGAGCGCAGCGAGATCCTGCTCGAGCTGGTGGATGGCGGCGTCCACCTCGAGCCCTCCCCCGCCGAGCCGGGCCGCTACGAGCGGATCCGTTTCGAGACGTTCTCCTATCGCGTCGACGTCGGGCCCCTGCTGGGCCACGACTTCGGCCCCGTGAGACCCAAGCAGATGGAGCTGGCAGAGCTTCGCGCGGTGCTCGGGCGCGCGCAGCGCGGCGACCTCCTGACCGAGCTCGACGAGCGGGATCCGGTCGCCTACGCGATGGAGATCCATCGACGCCGGGCGCTGCCCATGGCTCCGCTGCTCTTCGCCGCCGTCGGCGTGCCCCTGGCCCTGGTGAGCGCCGAGAGACGCGGCAGCATGGGCCTGCTGCTCTGCCTGATCGCGGCCCTCGGCTACTACGCCCTGGCCGGCCTCGGCGAGTCCCTGGCAGAGCAGGGACTCCTGGGAGCGGCGGCGGCGAGCTGGATGCCCAACGGACTCTTCACCGTGCTCGGTCTCGGTCTGGCCCTGGGAGAGCAGAGGCGCATCCCACGATGAGGCCTGCGAGCGAGCCGATCCGCGCGCTGCGGGTGAGCGGGTTCCGCCTGTCCGTCCTCGAGAGCTGGGAGGCGGGGGCGCGGACGCTCACCCTCGATCGTCGAGCGGGCTTCGAGGAGAGGCTCGCGACGGCCCCCCGGATCCGGGGCGGGCGGGCCGCGAACCGGCTGCTGGAGTCGCCCCTCTGGCCTGCTCCCGTGCGCATCCGGCTCGCTCGCCGCGGGGGGCTGCTCGGGCGCTGGCTGGAGGACCGGTATCTGTCGGCGAGCCGGTCGCACCGCGAGCTCTCTCGCTGGCAGACGCTGTACGAGCGGGGTGTCGCCCTGCCGCGCCCGGTGCTGAGCGCGAGCCGCCGCGACGGAATCTTCTGGCGACACGCGCTGGGCGCGGAGGATCGTCCGGAGGCGATCGACGGCGCCGACTGGATCGAGCAGTGTCAGGCGAGCGGCGAGCCCGGTCGGCTCGAGGCCGGGGCCGCAGAGGTCGGGCGCGCACTCCGCCGACTCCACGACGCCGGCGCCCTCCACGGCGACCTCCAGCTCCGCAACCTCCTCTTCGAGGCCCGTCCGGAAGACCGGGAGAGGCCCTGGCGATGCTGGCTGGTCGACCTGGACCGGACCCGCCTCTTGCGCTCCATCTCGCCGGCGGCCCGGCTCCAGGAGCTGATGCGTCTGGCACGCTCGATCGAGAAGCTCGGACATGCGCGCTGCCTGACCCCCCGCACGCGATCCCGCCTCCTCTCGGGCTACTGCGCGGGCGACCGCGCGCTCCGACGCGCGATGCGGCGCGCCGCGCCGCGCGAGACCAGACGCCTCCGACGCCACCGGATTGGCTGGCGGCTGCGCGGCGGCCTGGGAGTCGGAGCCGCAGTGCTGGGCGGAATCGCCCTGCTCGCCACCGCCT
>CAYXLY010000550.1:0-2989 GCA_964466005.1 uncultured Spirochaetaceae bacterium
CGGAATCCGTGTTTACCGAGCGTTCCCTGCGCAACCCGCCGCGGGAATGGCTGAAGCGTCCGGACCGGTAAGCACATCATGATGGAGGCAAAGACCATGCACTTTCGCGATCGCCCGCCCCGCCCCGGATGGCCGCTGCGCGGCGCGCCACGGCCGGGGGGCGTCGCGCCCGAGGACTGGGCGGACTGGGGCTGGCAGATGCGCCATCGCATCCGGTCGGCCGCTGCGCTCCGCGAGTGGATCGATCCGACGGCCGACGAGGAGGCGGCAGTCGAGGCGCTCTCGACGCGCTTCCGCTTCGTGATCACGCCCTACTACGCGTCCTTGATGGATCCGAAGGATCCCGACTGTCCGATCCGTCGGCAGGTGGTCCCGCGCATGGCCGAGCTCGCGGACGAGGCGGGGCTGGCCGACCCGCTCGACGAGGTGGCTCACTCCCCCGTGAAGAACGTGATCCGGGTCTATCCCGATCGCATCGCCTTCTGCGTGAACAACGAGTGCGCGCTCTACTGCCGCTACTGCCTCCGCAAGCGGATGGTCGGCGACGCGGACTGGACGATGCAGAAGCGCGAGCTCGAGCGGGCGCTCGAGTGGATCGCCGCGACGCCGGAGATCCGCGACGTCCTGCTGACCGGCGGCGATCCGCTGGTCTTCTCGGACGCCCGGCTCGAGTGGCTGCTCGGCCGGCTGCGCGCCATCCCCCACGTCGAGCTGATCCGGCTGGGGACGCGGCTGCCGGTGACGCTGCCGTTCCGGGTGACCGACGCGCTCTGCTCGATGCTCGAACGCTTCCACCCGATCTGGCTGAACACCCATTTCAATCATCCGCGCGAGCTCACGGCGGAGGCCGCCGCTGCCTGTGATCGCCTGCTTCGGGCGGGCATCCCGGTGGGCAACCAGAGCGTGCTGTTGCGGGGGATCAACGACTCCCTCGACACCATGAAGTCGCTCTGCGAGACGCTGGTCCGGATGCGCGTCCGACCCTACTACGTCTATCAGGCGCAGCTGCTCGAGGGGACCGGGCATTTCCGCGTGCCGATCGAGGACGGCATCGAGCTCTTCCGTCGCATGCGCGGTCGCACGAGCGGCTTCGCGATTCCCCAATACGTGCTCGACACGCCCCACGGCAAGGTACCTCTGGATCATCCCTTCGCGCGCGGGCGGGACGGGGACGACTTCGTGGTGGAGGCCTGGGACGGCGCGATCTGGCGGGAGCCGAATCCGCGTTGAGTGCAGAAGGCGGCGAAGCGGGGCGGCGGGTCGCGAGCGCGGCCGGGCTGCTCGCGGGCAGCGTCCTGCTGGCCCGGGTGCTGGGCTACGGGCGAGACGCGCTCTTCGCGATGGAGGTCGGGGTCGGGGCGAGCGCCGATGCCTACTTCGCGGCCTTCCTGATCCCCGACATTCTCGGCTACCTGCTGGCGGCCGGAGCGGCCTCGACGGCGGTGACGCCGCCCTACCTGAAGCGGCTCGAGCGCGATGGGGAGGAGTCGGCGGCGCGCTTCGCCTCCGTCGTGGTGGGGACGGTCGGGATGCTGTCGATCGCGCTCACGATCCTTCTCTGGCTTCGCGCCGAGCCGCTGATCCGGCTGCAGTTCCCGGACTTCGACGCCGCCACCGTCGAGTCGACCGTGCACCTGATGCGAGTCGTGCTCCCGGCCCAGGTGTTCTTCCTCACGGGCGGGATCCTGCGCGGCGTGCTGATGGCGCATGGTCTCTTCTGGCCCCAGGCGGTGGCCGCCGTCCTCTACAGCCTGGCTCCAATCGCGGGAGGGCTCGCGCTCGGCGGCGCAGCGGGCTTCGCCTGGGGCACGCTGGCGGGGGCAGCCCTGGGCCAGTGGGCGATCCCGGCGATCGCGCTCCGACGTCTCCCCGGCGCGGTGGGCAGGGCTCGCATCGGCCTCTTCGACGCGGATTTCCGGGAGTACGTCTGGCTCGCGCTGCCCCTCATGCTCGGCGTGGGGCTGACGACCGTCGACGAGTGGTATGAGAAGTGGATCGGCGCCACGATCGCGACGGGCGCCATCGCCACCATCACCTACGCCCGCAAGCTCATGATGGCCCCGGTCGGGGTGGTGGGGCAGGCGGTCGGTGCAGCGCTGCTCCCGTCTCTCGCGAGGCTCCACGAGCGGGCCGACGACTCCGGCTTCCGACGGCTCTTCGGAGACTCCCTGCGCACGACGCTCGGTCTCGGGCTGCTCGCAGCCGGCGCGCTCTTTGCCCTCGCGACGCCGATCGTGACGCTGCTCTACGAGAGGGGGCGCTTCACGGCGGGTGACACGGAGACCGTCGCCGGTCTGCTGGGCGTGCTCGCGTGGGCCGTGCCGGGCTGGGTCGTCCAGCAGGTGGCGGTACGCGGCTTCTACGCCCGCGGCGAGATGTGGCGGGCCATGGCGCTCAGCAGCGCGGTCGCCCTCGGCGTGTTCCCGCTCTACTGGCTCGGGGGCGCGACCCGGGGCGTCTCCGGCCTGGCGATGGCCTCCGCCTGCGCCATCAGCCTGAATGCGATCATCACAGTGGTCTGGCTCCGCAGCCGGGCCGGCGCCCCGGCGCTCGCGCCACTGATCGAGACCTTCGTGCGAGCTGGCCTGATCGCGGCGGCGGGCGCGACCGCCGTCCGCCTGGGGCTCTCTGCGCTCGATTCCCGCCTGGCGTCCGCCTGGCTCGCGCTCCTGCTGGGAGGCGGCCTCTACGGGCTCGTCTCGGTCGTCGGCATCCATTGGCTCGGCGATCCCCCGCTCAGGGCCGGCCTCACCCGGATCGGGGTGCGGCTCCATCTCGTGCGAGTGGCCGCATGAGCGAGGGATGGCAGATCTGGATCGATCGCGGAGGAACCTTCACCGACTGCATCGGCCTGTCGCCGAGCGGAGAGAGGATCACCGCGAAGGTGCTCTCCTCGGACCAGGCTCCGCTCGAGGCCATCGAGGCCGTTCTGGGACGCGCCGCGGAGGGCGACGCGATCTCGCTGGAGACGTTCGCCGGTCGCGTGAAG
>CAYXLY010000551.1:0-2975 GCA_964466005.1 uncultured Spirochaetaceae bacterium
TCGGTGGCGGACGGCGTAGAGGTTCGCCAAAGCGAACATCGTCTGCGCTCGGGCCCGGTCCATCTCTATCCCCCCGACACGGTCGTACCACGTCGGGAGAGTTCTGCAGAGCTTCCCTAGCTCGTCGGGGACCGATCCGTCGCCGCCGCGAGCTCCCCGACCTCGATCCCGTCATCCGATGAGGGCGTCGGTGAGAGATTGGGTGAGAGAGCCGGTGAGAGAGCCGGTGAGAGAGCCGGGGCGGAAGCCGGCGCTGCGGTCGACAGCGGGGCTGCCCTGGGCAGCGGCGCCGCCGCGGGGAGAGCCTGCGGAGAGGCTGCGTTCTCGAAGTCGGTTCGGAGTAGACGACGGACCCATTCCCGGCCGCTGGGAAAGCAGAGCGGCGTCAGGACGACCGCTCCGAAGAGCAGGCTGGCCAGCCCGATCCCGGTCAGGCTCCAGTCGCCGAGCGCATCCCCGAAATAAGCGAAGGTCGCCGCGCGCGCCGAGCCCCCGATGAAGGCCGCCGGCATGAAGAGCGAGAGCCGCATGGGCGTCAGCCCGGCGGCGGCCTGGATCGGACTGAGCGGCGCGACCGGGTACCCGGTGCCGAGGGCGAGGGCCAGGCCCGCAGCTCGATGGCCGCCGATCTCGAGCAGCTTCCCGAGGCGGGAGCCCAGCCGGCGCTCGACGGCCTCCCGGCCCGCATAGCGAGCTGCGAAGAAGGCGGCCATCCCGCTCAGCATCAGACCGAGCCCCCCGACGACGGAACCGACCAGCGTTCCGAAGCAGATGCCCGCGGCGATCAGTACGACCTGGGACGGCAGACCGAGAAAGATCCTGCCCGCGATGAGCCCCACGAAGATCAGCGGACCGCTCGGTCCCATGCGGTCGACGAGCGCCCGCACGGACTCGATCTCGAGCTCGAGGCCGAGCGCGCTGCGCAGCCAGACCCCGCCTCCGACGAAGAGGGCGAGGACTGCAGCGACGACGAGCAGGCGGCGGATCGAGGACGGCATCGGAGAGAGGATACCCCGTTTCGAGCAGGCGTCGGGAGGCGTGAGCGAGCGATCCGAGGCCCGGCCTACCGCGGCTCGCGTGCTCGGGTGTCCGTCGACGGAGCTGGACGGGTTCGGGCGGCCGCGTCCTTTCGGTACCGTGCGCGCATGTCCCGCGAGACGCTCGTGATCCTGAATCCCGCCAGCCGCGGAGGCTCGACGGGCCGGCGCTGGCCCGGCATCGCGCGCCGCATCGAGGCCACGCTGGGAAGCGTACGGATCGAGCGGACGGAGGCGGCGGGCGACGCCCGGCGGCTGGCGCGAGAGGCCTGCGACCGCGGCGTCGAGCGGATCGTCGTGGCGGGCGGGGACGGGACCGTCGGCGAGGTGGCCAGTGGATTGCTCGATCGGGAGCCCGGGGCGCGTCCGATCCTGGGGCTCCTG
Organism: uncultured Spirochaetaceae bacterium; assembly: GCA_964466005.1. Classification (GTDB taxonomy): domain Bacteria; phylum Myxococcota_A; class UBA9160; order UBA9160; family UBA4427; genus UBA4427. Next base: position 1,422 of record CAYXLY010000551.1, read on the forward strand.
CCCCTGGGCTCGGGCTGCGATCTGGCCCGCTCCCTGGGTCTGCCGCGGCGGGTCGGCGCCGCGCTCGAGGTCGTCGCCGCGGGCGCCACGCGCCGGATCGACGCCGCGCGCCTCGAGTATCGCGATGCGAGCGGCGCGCGCTGCCACGGCTGGTTCGTGAACGAGGTGAGCGCCGGGCTCTCCGGGGTCACGACGCAGATCGTGGGACGGATCAGCAAGCGGGTCGGGCCGCGGATCGGCTTCGCGGCCGGCGCGATCGCGGCCATCTTCTCGCATCGTCCGGTCGCGATGAGGATCGAGGCCGACGGCAAACCGATCCACGCGGGTCCCGTCTCGCTGATCGTCGCGAGCAACGGTCGTCATTTCGGGGCCGGGATGGCGGTGGCGCCGAAGGCGGAGCTCGACGACGGCTGGCTGGAGATCGTCGTCGTGCGGGGCCTCTCGGTGCCGCGCCTGCTCGTGAACCTTCCCTCGCTCTTTCGAGGCACGCATCTCGATCATCCTGCGGTGAGTCGGCACGCGGCCCGGGAGCTCGTCGTGATGCCCGCGAGCGGGAGCTTCGCGCCCGGTTGCGAGACGGGGACGGCGGCCGCCGTCGGCGCCGGATCCGAGTCGGAGAACTCGCCGATCGAGGCCGATGGCGAGCCGCTCGGAGGCCTCCCCTTTCGCGCGGAGATCGTGCCGGCCGCACTCCGCGTGTTCGCGCCCGCCGCGTCGGTGCGGCAGCCCGATGCGGGCGCCGCCGCCCGGACCGAAGCCCCCGCATGACGCAGGGAGCGCATGACGGAGGAGGCGACGCGCCGCGCCGGGGGAGAGGGCATGACGAGGAGGACCGGATGACGAGGAAGACCGGATGACCAGGGAAGGCGACCGGACGAGTCGAGAGGCCGAGGGCTCCGACGTCTTCGCTGCGATCCGAAGCGGCTGTCGCGAGGTGACGCGCCGGGCTCGCTCGGTGCGGATCCAAGAGGCGGGCCTCGAGGCCTTCGCCGAGCGGCTGGCCTCGGTCTCCTGGCCGGAGGAGGATCTCGATCCGGCCCATCACGTGCGAGGGAGCGAGCCCGAGGAGCTGGCCTTCGTGATCGCCCTGGACGCGATCAACTTCGGCTCGGGATGGTTCCCCGTCCTCCGCAAGCGCGACGGCCTGTCGGGCTACCGCACGGTGGCCACGGCCTGCAAGGAGCGCTTCGAGACCGAAGGCGCCTGGAGTGCAGCGAGCCTGCGGGCGACCACGGCCGAGGTGATGGCCGAGATGCTCGGCCAGGATCTCCTCGATCCCGAGGTCGAGGAGCTGATGGCTCTCTATGCGAAGGCCTGGCGGGATCTGGGGCGTTGGCTGGGCGAGCGGCACGACGACCGCTTCGAGTCCGTGATCGATTCCGCCGAGCACTCCGCTGCGCGGCTGGTCCACTCGCTCGCCGAGATGAGCCTCTATCGCGACGTCGGCCGGTACGAGGAGGTCGAGGTCCCCTTCTACAAGCGGGCCCAGATCACGGTCGCCGATCTCGCGCGCGTCCTGGACCCGGAGGGCCGGGGTCGCTTCGACGACCTCGA
>CAYXLY010000552.1:0-2974 GCA_964466005.1 uncultured Spirochaetaceae bacterium
CGTTGAAGATCTTGTGGCGACAATGCTCCGAGTTGGCCTGGGCGAACATCATCAGCTCGACGTCGGTGGGATCGCGGCCGAGCTCCCGGAAGCTGTCGACGAGATAGTCGACCTCGTCGGGCGCCAGGGCGAGGCCGAGCTCGCGGTCGGCCTCCCGGATGGCCTCCGAGCCGCGACGCCCGACGTCGATCACGCGATGGGGGCGCGGCTCGGACCGCTCGAAGAGCGCCGTCGCGTCCTCGAAGCGGGTGAGCAGGCTCTCGGTCATCCGGTCGTGGATCTCTCCCGCCAGGTCCAGCGCCTGCGATGGGCTCTCGAGCCCCGCGAACCGGTAGAGGGTCCCGCGTTCGATGCGTCGGACGGCCTCGAGACCGCAGCGGTGGAGGATCTCGGTCGCCTTCGTGGCCCAGGGCGAGATCGTCCCCAGGCGGGGCACGACGAAGAGCTCGACGCCGTCCTTCGAGCCGGGAGCCGCCGTCGCGAGCGGCGCATCCGGGGCGACGCCGAGCAAGGCAGCCAGAATCCGGGACTCGTTCTCGTCCAGGGGGCGGGGCGCGTCGAGCAGATAGAGGCTCTCCGCCGTCAGATCACGCAGGGAGGGCCGTGCCGCTCGCAGGCGATCGAGCAGTCGTCGACGCCGTGCTTCGGACAGAGCGGGTTCACCGCGCAAGGAGAGCATCGAAGCCTCGAGGCGACCGGGGCCGCCTTGTTGACGCCGTCTCGGGCCGGCCTGGCGATCCCCGGGAGCCATCTCCCGCCTGAATCGAGCCGGACGACCCCGCGTCGTTCGGAGCGGCAGGCCGGAGCGAGCGAGCCGCTCGGAGAAAGGGCCATGCGGACGGCTTGGAAGCCGCGGATTCTACGGCGTGTCCGCGCCGGAGGCCAGCCTCGGACCCCGGCTCCGGGCTCCCGTTCGGGCTCCCGATCCCGAGGACGGCGGCGGGTCGGGCCCAGCGGCTGTGTCGCTCGCGGGACTAGGTGCCGAGCAGGCGCAGCGTGACCTGCTTCCTGCGCTCGCGGATCTCGCTCTCCGACTCCTCGACGATCACCTCGTCCGGCTCGATCTCGAAGATCCGCTGACCCGCGTGCACCACCGTCCCGTCGGCATCCTTCATGAGGTTGCGCGTGACCTTGCCCGAGAAGGGCGCGAGCACCTTGTTGAACATCTTCATCACCTCGATGATGAAGAGCGGCTGTCCCGCCTCGAAGTGCTCGCCCTCGTCGACGAGCAGGGGCAGGTGGGGCGCCTCCCGGGCGTAGAAGCTCCCCCCGGTCGGCGTCACGATCTCGTTGCCGCTCGCTTTGGGCGGTGGCGCCAGGGAGCGGATCAGGGGCTCTGCGATCTCGTCGTCGCTGAACCTCTCGGGGAAGACCGGCTCGAGGGCATCGTTGACCGTGATGTCGAGGAATCCGGCCTCGATGCCCAGCCGCGGGATCAGACGCAGCAGGTCGCTTCCCACCTGGAAGCCCCGGTGGCTCGCCTGGCAGGCCTTCCAGAGCGAGGCATCCTGACCCGTCGGCGTGCCGCCCGACTCCGCCTCGAGGCGAGCGGAGAGCTTCGCCCAGCTCGACTCCCCGAGTGCCTCGGAGGCCTGTGCGTAGAAGTCGAGGGCGCGCTGGAGCAGCTGCTCGTCGTGGGCCCAGATCATCTCGCTGGCCGGCTTCTCGGCGGTCGTCTCCATGTCGAGGTAGTGATAGAGCTCCGAGAGGAACACGATCGGATTCTCGAGGAAGATCACCGCCTCGCCGTCCCGCTTCCAGAGTCGCCCATCGAAGCGACCGAGGAATCCGGCCAGGGCATGGGCGTCCGCCAGCAGACGGCCGATCGGACGCAGGAGCAGCGTCTCCTGTGCCCGCAGGGCCTTGCGGGCGGAGTCGCTCGGCATCCGCTTCATGAGGGCGCCCGCCGCGATGTCGAGATCGACGTCCCGGGCGAGGACCTCGAGGGAGCCGACCGCCGCGAGGTAGGGGCCCATGAAGCGGGTATTCGGCTTCATCATGGGCTCCACGCCCAGCGTCCAGTTCACGAGTCCGTAGTGGAGCGGAACGCTCGTCTCGAGGTCGTCGCCCCGGAGCTCCATCCGTCGGAGGATCTCCGAGAGACGCTCGAGGTTGTCGCGACGACTCTCGCCGTCGCATAGCACGAGCGCGATGTTCGAGTCGTAGGCGCCCGCCAGGTTGTACCAGGGAAAGGAGCCGGTATCGGGATTCCGCGTGCCGATGCCCTGGTCGTCGCGATGCTCGTAGGGCAGGGGCTTCGACCAGCCCCGGATGACCCCGCCGGCATGCGGCTGGAGAGCGGCGTTCACGGCATTCACCCGCACCTCCGCTCCGGAGATGGCCCTCGGGATGCGGTCGGGCTTCGGCAGTCGCGGCCCGTGGACGCGGAGGAGGACCATGGCCTCGATGAGTCGTTCGACCTCGAACCAGTCTCCGGGATCGTCGGGGTTGCCGAAGCGCATCTTGTAGGCGAGCTCCGTGACGCCGTGCTCGACCTGGATCCGCGTGTTCATCTCCATGAAGAAGTGGTCGAAGCCTTCGACGATGCACTCGAAGGTCGACACGTTGTCGAGGCCGACGCCCTGTCCGAAGCGCGCGCCATCGTCTTCCATCGCACGCAGGGTGTCGCGCTCCCGCGTGAGGTTCTTCCGATGCGCCGGGTTCGCGGTCTCGAGCGCGGCCTTCTCGAGCAGCTCGTCGGTCAGGGAGAACTCGAGCTGCTTCTGCTCCCGCATCTGGATCGAGCAGTCGCGGCCGCCGAGCGTGATCGCCCACTCGCCGTTGCCCACGACCTGGATCTCGTTGTGGCGAGTCGTCTCGAGGTTGAGCTCGATCAGGAAGTTCCGATTGGAGCCCGGCTCGAGGACCTTCTGCTCTGCGAGGATGTCGCGAACCGCCGCGGCGGTCTCGGCGGCCCGGGAGACAGATCGGAAGAGCACACGTCTGAACTCCAGTCACTCCGGAGAATCTCGTA
>CAYXLY010000553.1:0-2966 GCA_964466005.1 uncultured Spirochaetaceae bacterium
CCGGGCGGCGGCGACGAGCTGCAGGGCATCAAGAAGGGCGTCGTCGAGCTCGCCGACGCGTTGGTCGTCAACAAGGCCGACGGCGCGAGCCGCGACGCAGCCGAGCGCACGCGCATGGACTACTCCAATGCCCTCGAGCTGATCCGGCCGGGGGGAGATGCCTGGCGGCCTCGGGCGCTGGCCGCCAGCGCGCTCGAGGCGCGCGGTGTCGAGGACGTCTGGGCGACGATCCTCGAGCATCGGGCGCTGTTGGAGGGCTCTGGTGAGCTGGAGCGTCGGCGCCGGGAGCAGTCGCGCGCCTGGATGTGGAAGCTCGTCGAGGAGGGGCTCGAGCGCGCCTTTCGCGAGGCGTCGGGGATGCCGGAGGCCATCGAGCGGGCGGAGGGCGCCGTCGAGAGACAGGAGACGACCCCCGCGCTCGCGGCGCGGACGCTCCTCGAGGCGTTCCTCGCTTCCGGCTCCGGAGCCGAGCCCTGAGCTGCCCCGTCCTCCGGCCTCGGCGAGGGCACTCGGAGTGATCTATCCCGCGGGGCCAATCGGGAGCCGAGGCTTGATCCGGGTCCGTGACCGGCCGATGCAAGAGGCCGAGGTCGGGGACAGGGGCGCGGGATGCCGCAGCATCCCGGAGCGAGGAGTCGTCGGAGAGATGGTGCAGATCAACATGGGCAGCAAGGAGATCACTCTCAAGGTGGTCTACTACGGGCCGGCGCTCTCGGGCAAGACGAGCAACCTGCAGAAGCTGCACGAGATGATGGACCCCGCCACGCGGAGCCACATGCTCACCCTCGACACGAAGGACGACCGGACGCTCTACTTCGACTTCCTGCCCGTCGAGTTCGATACGGCGGGCGGCTTCTCGATCAAGATGAAGCTCTTCACCGTCCCGGGACAGGTGATGCACAAGTCGACGCGCAAGGTCGTGCTGGCCGGCGCCGATGCGATCGCGTTCATCGCGGACTCGCAGCGCTCCGCGGCCAGCGCGAACGCCTACTCCTGGCGGGACATGGAGGCCAACCTGAAGGCCCATGGCATCGACTTCGACGGCCTTCCGAAGGTCGTGCAGTTCAACAAGCGCGACATGCCCGACGTGAAGCCGCTCTCCGAGATCAAGGCGCAATGGGGCAACACGCCGACCTTCCCGGCCGTGGCGACCCGCGGAGAGGGAATCCTGGAGACCTTCCGGGAGCTGATGCGTGTCCTCTATCGGGGCCTCGAGGAGCGACACGACTTCTCGGCGAAGTTCGCGCTCTCGGAAGACGACTTCCTGAAGGGCGTGATGAAGAACTTCCGACCCGCCGCCTGAGCCTGCGTCGACCTGCGCATTGATTGACACCCCAGTCAACGATGGATATCGTCCGGGGGCCCGTACCCGAGGGTATGACCCCCGAGCGCGCCCGCCGGAACCCCGATCTCCGGGGTCCGGACGTCCGTCGTGCGGAAGGCCGTACGGAAGGTGAAGTCCCGACGATGTCCACCCCCCTGGAAGCCGAGCCCGGTTCTCCGTCCTCTCCCGATGCCTCCGCTCTCGATCCCGCCACCGCGCAGATCGAGCGCGACGATCCGGATCCGCGTCTCGCCAGCGTGCCCGAAGCGGTCGCCGAGATCGCCGCGGGTCGGATGGTGATCCTCGTCGACGACGAGGATCGGGAGAACGAAGGCGATCTCTGCATGGCCGCGGATCGGGTCACGCCCGAGGCGATCAACTTCATGGCGAAGCACGGCCGTGGACTGATCTGCCTCTCGCTGGAGGAAGACCGCCTCGAGCGACTCGACCTGGGCATGATGGTTCCCGACTACGAGAACACGACGCCTTTCGGAACCGCCTTCACGGTCTCGATCGAGGCGCGCGAAGGCGTCACGACCGGCATCTCCGCCGCCGATCGCGCACGCACGATCCAGGCGGCGGTGGCCGAGGATGCCCGGGCCTCGGACATCGTGCGGCCCGGCCACGTATTTCCCCTTCGTGCGCGCCCGGGCGGAGTGCTCCGCCGGGTCGGACAGACCGAGGGCTCGGTCGACCTCGCGCGTCTCGCGGGCTGTCAGCCCGCCGGCGTGATCTGCGAGATCATGAACGACGACGGCACGATGGCGCGGCTCCCGGACCTGCGCGTGTTCGCGAGAGCGCATGGTTTGAAGATCGTCACGATCAAGGACCTGGTCGCCCACCGGCTGCGGACCGAGAAGCTCGTGCACCGGACCGCGACGGCGAAGATGCCGACGAGTCACGGCGAGTTCCGGGCGATCGTCTACGAGAACGAGATCGACCGCGTCGATCACGTGGCGCTCGTCCTGGGCGAGGTCGGCCCCGACCGGCCCGCGCTGGTGCGCGTCCACAGCGAGTGCCTGACCGGAGACGCGTTCGGATCGCTGCGCTGTGATTGCGGCGAGCAGCTCGACGCCGCGCTTCGGGCGATTTCGGAGGCCGGGTCCGGCGTCCTGCTCTACATGCGGCAGGAGGGGAGAGGGATCGGGCTGGCGAACAAGATCAAGGCCTACGAGCTCCAGGACCAGAAGGGGCTCGACACGGTCGAGGCGAACCTCGAGCTCGGCTTCGCGGCCGATCTCCGCGACTATGGCGTGGGCGCGCAGATCCTCTCCGATCTCGGAATCCGTCAGATCCGCCTGCTCACCAACAATCCCGGCAAGCGGGCCGGGATCAGCGGCTACGGGGTCGAGATCATCGAGCGTCGACCGCTCGAGATCGTGCCCAACGCCAACAACCTGAAATACCTGCGGACCAAGAAGGAGAAGCTCGGACACGTCCTGCAGATCGAGCCTTGAGTGCTCCGAGCGCGAGGGAATCATGTTCAATTCGGTAGAAGACGTCATCGCTCAGCTGAGCGAGCAGCAATACATCTGCGACAAGAGGATCGCGACGGTCGTCTTTCTCGCACAGCAGCTCGACAAGCCCGTCCTGGTGGAAGGGCCGGCGGGGGTCGGCAAGACCGAGCTGGCGAAGGTGGTGT
>CAYXLY010000554.1:0-2944 GCA_964466005.1 uncultured Spirochaetaceae bacterium
TCCGGGACGAGTCGACCCAGATCCTGGGCGAGGTCGACTGCACGCTCGCGAAGCCCGTCGTGGGCGAACGCTCGCGCCGGATCGAGATCCGGGACTGAGCCGTCTCCGCTCGCTTCGCGGCGCGGCGGAGCAGCGCGCCGGCGGAGCGGCGTGGCGGAGCAACGACTCCGGCTATCGGCTATCGGCTATCGGCTATCGGCTATCGGCCGAGAAGATCGCGGAAATAGTCCGTCGTCTGCTCGAGACCGCGCGGCAGGTCCACCTTCGGCTCCCAGCCGAGGACCCGTCGGGCCAGCTCGATGTCCGGCTTGCGCTGCATCGGGTCGTCCTGCGGCAGCGGCTCGAAGACGAGCTCCGATCGCGATCCGGCGAGCGCGACGACCCGCTCCGCGAGCTCACGGATCGTGAACTCCACGGGCCGACCGAGGTTGATCGGCCCGGTGACCTCGTCCGGCGAGTCCATGAGCCGGATCAGGCCGTCGACCAGGTCGCTCACGTAGCAGAAGGATCGGGTCTGGCTGCCGTCGCCGAAGATCGTGACGGGGCGGCCTTCCAGGGCCTGGACGATGAAGTTCGAGACGACCCGCCCGTCGTCCGGACGCATGTTCGGACCGTAGGTGTTGAAGATGCGCGCGACCTTGACCCGAAGTCCGTGCTGCCTGTGATAGTCGAAGAAGAGCGTCTCGGCGCAGCGCTTCCCCTCGTCGTAGCAGGAGCGCGGACCGATCGGGTTCACGCGTCCCCAGTAGCTCTCGGGCTGCGGATGCACCTCGGGATCGCCGTAGACCTCACTGGTCGAGGCCTGCAGGATCTTCGCCCGACACCTCTTCGCGAGGCCGAGCACGTTGATCGCGCCGTGCACGCTCGTCTTGGTCGTCTGCACCGGGTCCCACTGATAGTGGACCGGGGAGGCCGGACAGGCGAGGTTGTAGATCTCGTCGACCTCGAGATAGAGCGGGAAGGTCACGTCGTGGCGGATCGCCTCGAAGCGGGGCTCCCCCAGGAGGTCCGCGATGTTGGCGCGGCTTCCCGTGAAGTAGTTGTCGACACAGACGACCTCGGCCCCCTCGTCGAGCAGTCGGCGACAGAGATGGGACCCGATGAAGCCTGCTCCGCCGGTGACGAGGATCCGACGACGACCGATCCGGCTTCGCTGCTGGGACACTCGAATCCTCCAGCCGCCCGCCTTGGGGCGGCCGGCAGTCCAGTGAAGAGCAATCCCTACTCGGTCTCTCGCGGGACGAAGTCGATCTCCCGAACGACGAAGCTCCCGGGATCCACCCCGGGATCCGCCTCGAGGACGTGATCCTGGACCCGCGCCGCCGCGAGCACGTCGCTCGCGACGCCCTCGAGGACGGCCAGCGTCTGCGGCGAGGTCACCATGCGCAGGCTCCGGACCTCGCGCCCCATCGAGACCGAGGCGTCGGCCTTCGCCTTGTTGATGGCGCCGAGAGCGGCCACGGCGACCTCGAAGCTGGCTGCGTGCCTGGGCGGCTCGACGTCCGCGAAGTCCGTCTCGCCGGGCCAGGCTGCGCGATGGATGCTTCGCACCTTCCCTCCGCCCTCATCTCGCGCGTGTTCCTCGGCGAAGCACCAGCTCCAGATCTCCTCCGTGATGTAGGGCAGGACGGGGGCGAGCAGGCGCAGGAGGACGGAGAGCCCGAGTCGCAGGGACGCGACTGCCGAGCCGCTCGCGAGGGCTTCCTCGCCGACCGCGCCGTCCTCGAAGGCGCGCGCACGCGGCTTGGCCAGCTCCAGATAGGTGTCCGTGAAATGCGTCCAGAAGAAGCTCTCCGTCTCCTGGAGCGCATGCGCATACTGATAGGCGTCATGGCTCCGGGTCGAGATCGCGACGAGCTCGCGCAGCTTCGCCACGAAGGCCCGGTCGAGCTCGCTCGAGATCGGGGCGACCTCGGCCGTCTGGGAGAGCACGAACTTCCCGGCATTGAAGAGCTTCGTCACGAGGCGCTTGCCGACCTTCCAGACCTTCTCGTCGAACGCCGTATCCGATCCGAGTCGCGCGCTCGCGGCCCAGTAGCGGGCCGCATCCGCCGTGTAGGTCTCGATCATCGGCAAGGGCGTCATGACGTTGCCCTTGCTCTTCGACATCTTCTTGCGGTCCGGGTCGAGGATCCAGCCCGAGATCAGGGCGTGATGCCAGGGAACCTCGTCCTCGTGGAGCAGGGCCTTGGCGATCGTGTAGAAGGCCCAGGTCCGGATGATGTCGTGGCCCTGGGGCCGGACGTCCGCCGGAAAGAGCTTGGCGTGTCGATCGGGATCGTCGACCCAGTGCGAGCTGATCTGCGGCGTGAGCGAGCTCGTGAACCAGGTGTCGAAGATGTCGGGATCGCCCGTGAATCCGCCGGGCCGACCGCGCTGGGAGGCCTCGTAGCCGGGGGGCAGGTCGACGGTCGGGTCCACCGGCATCCGCTCCCGCTCGGCCACGATCGGACGGTCGTAGTCCGGCTCGCCCGCCTCGTCGAGGGGATACCAGACGGGGATCGGTACGCCGAAATAGCGCTGGCGCGAGAGGCACCAGTCGAGCGAGAGGTTCTCGGTCCAATCCCGATAGCGCGCCCACATGTGCTGCGGATGCCACTGGACCGCCCGGCCCTTCTCCAGCAGCTCCGCCTTGTGCTCCAGGAGCCGACAGAACCATTGGCGCGTCGGGAGGAACTCGAGCGGGCGGTCTCCCTTCTCGAAGAACTTCACGGCGTGCTGGATGGGCTCCGGCTCCTCCCGGAGCGGAGGGCCGCCTCCGGTGGCGCTGCCTCCGGGCTCGCGCAGCATCTCCACGATGCGCGCCTGCGCCTGCTTCACATTCTTGCCCGCCAGCTCCTCGTAGGCCGCATTGGCGTCCTCGACGCGCAGGCTCTCGAAGGGGGGCTGCGCGAAGTCGATCTCGCGCAGCCGGCCGTTGGGAGCGATCACCTGCCGCAGCGCG
>CAYXLY010000555.1:0-2944 GCA_964466005.1 uncultured Spirochaetaceae bacterium
CCCGTGGCCGAGAGCCGCTCCCGCATCAGCTCGATCGCCGCCTCCCGCTGCCGCCCGTTCTCGACGAAGATCCCCATGACCAGGGCCAGCAGGACCGTCATCAGGAAGAAGGCCGCGAGGATCTCGACCAGCGTGTATCCGGCGCGCCTCATCGGCGGCGCGCTTCCGCAGCCTCGACCATCTCGCGCATCTGCTCGATCGTCAGGTCTCCCGTTCCCGAGTTGCCGGATCGACGACTCCGATCCCGTCCCGAGCCGCCCGGATCCCCGCCGTCGCGAGCCGCCGCGCCCGGGTCTCCGCCGTCTGCGCCTGCGCCGGTCAGCTGGGCCGCCAGATCGGAGCCGCTCGCCTGGAAGAGATCGGCGAGCTCCATCGCCGCTCGCTCCCAGTCGAAGGCGAAGGTCGTGCGGACCACCTTCCGGGGACCCTCGGCCTCGGACCAGCTGACCTCGACGTCGTAGCGCAGGAGATAGGGGGCCAGCTCGGGGACCGCGGCGGCGAGCGCCCCGGCGCCCCCGCCCCCGCCGGCCAACGAGGCCATGTTTGGAGGGCCGGAAGCGGGCGGACGACCGGACTCCGCGCCGGGCGGCCCGTCCGCCAGGAGAGCGCTGCTCGTCAGGGTGACCTCGAAGAGGTCGCGGGAGACGTCTTCGCCCACCACCGGAGCCTGCTTCTGCTGGATCTGGACCTCGAGATCGGCGAGCACCTCGTCGGCGATGGCGCTCGCCTCGAGTCGGCGCAACGCGACTCCCTGCCCGTGGACGGCGGTCTGGCTGGTGCCCACGAGGACCGTGAAGACGATCGAGAAGATGAGAAAGGCCGCGAGGACCTCGAGCAGGGTCAGCCCCCCCCGCGTCCTCCGAGACGGTGCGGACGGATCGCGGCGCTCTCCGGTCCAGGGGGTCATGACCGGGCGCCTCCCGGCCGGCGTCGCACGCGGTCGAGAAGCGGCTCGATCTCGAGCGTCAGATGATGCTCGTCGACGTCGGCGATCTCCAGCAGGGAGTGGTCCGTCGTGCCGTCGGACTCGAAGAAGACGGCGACGTCTCCGCTCTCGGTCCAGCCGGCCGGACTCTGGAGCCCGACGAAGTAGAGGGCGTCGTCGAGCCAGGTGAAGCCGCCGAGCTGCCGATTGGGAATCGGGTGGAAGTCGCGCTCGGTCGGAGGGGGCGGGCGCATGGGAATCGGAGACTCGCCGCCCGCGCGGCCGCCGCCGAGGCCGGCTCCGAGAAGGAGATCGCTCCCGGCCCCGGATCCGCCGAGTCCGCCCGCCGAGCCGCCGTCCTGGCCGGTGATCGCGGCGAAGGCCTCCTCCTCGCTGACGAGCCACTCGACGCGGTAGCCGCCCTGCTCGAGGTCGATCAGCAGGCGATGCGGGATGCCGGTCATGATCGCGCGCTGGCGCGCGAACTCGATGCTGGCGGCGATCGACTCGGCCTCGTTGCGCAGCGCGCGCCATCTCGAGCCTCCGAGGCGGGGCGCTCCGATCGCGAAGATCATCCCGATGATGGCGATCACGGCCATCAGCTCGATCAGCGTGAAGCCCGGCGCGGCCCTCGCGGCGAGGGCCGTCGGGCGAAGCCCGCTGCGGGATCGGGAGGGACGCGACATGTCGATCGAGGGCTCCTGGGCCGGACGGACGGAGCGATCAGCTCCCGTCCGACCAGTTGGCGATGTCGTCCTCGGAGCCCTCCTGCCCGTCGGGACCGAGGGACCAGATGTCGAAGGAGTGGGCATTGTTCTGACCGGGGATCCGGTAGCGGAAGGGCTGACCCCAGGGATCGTTCAGGCTCTCCCGGTTCTTGATGTAGCCGCCCGGCTGATAGGCGCGGGGCTCGGGCGGGGACGAAGGCGGCTCGGCCAGCGCGACGAGACCCTGCTCGGAGGTCGGGAAGCGGGCATTGTCGAGCCGATAGAACTCGAGGGCCTGCTCGATCCGCACGATCTGGTTCTTGGCCGTCTGGATCTCGGCGCTCTCGATGCGGCCGGCCACCACGACCGTGAGCGTCGCCATCAGCATTCCCATGATCACGACGACGGCCATGATCTCGATCAGGGTGAAGCCCTGGCTCGGACGGCGGGCGGCTCGGGTCTCGTTCGGGCGATTCATCGAAATCTCCGGCGGGGAGGGGTCCGAACGGACGCTCTCTCCGGGGTGGGCGGATGGAAGGATCAGCCGATGCTCTCGGTCAGCTGGAGCATCGGCATGAGCACGGCCATGATGATGATGCCGACGATGCCGACCATCAAGAGGATCAGGACGGGCTCGAGGAGCGAGGTCAGTCGGGAGACGCTGGTCTCGACCTGCTCCTCGTAGGTGTCGGCGACCTTGATGAGCATGCCCTGGAGATCGCCCGAGCGCTCGCCGACCTCGACCATCGTCGTCACCAGGGGCGGGAACTGGCCGCTCTGGCGAAGCGGCGTCGCCAGGGAGGCCCCCTCCAGGATGCTCTCTCGGGCATCGTCGGCCGCGGCGGCGAAGACCGAGTTGTTGGCGACGTGGCGCGCGATCACCAGCGCCTGGACGATGTTGACACTGCTGGCGAGCAGCGAGCCGAGGGTCCGTGTGAAGCGGGCGATCGCCAGGAAGCGGATGACGCGGCCGATGACCGGGAAGCGCAGCCAGAAACGATCGAGGAGGTTGCGGCCCCGGTCGGATCGGGCGACCGCCCGGTAGAGGAAGACCAGCCCGACGGCACCCAGCATCAGCAGCCACCAGTAGCCCCGAAGCAGGTCCGAGGAGCCGATGACGGCGACCGTGTACCAGGGCAGCTCGAGGTCCTGGGAGACCAGCAGCTCCGTGATCTGGGGCAGCACCAGCGTCACCATGATTCCCACGACCACGACGGCGAAGAGGAGCATGAAGAGGGGATAGGTCAAGATCGAGAGCACCCTGTTGTTCAGGCGGACCTGATCCTCGAGATAGTCCGCCACGCGCGCGAGT
>CAYXLY010000556.1:0-2929 GCA_964466005.1 uncultured Spirochaetaceae bacterium
TGCCGCGGGGAATCCGATCTGTCAGTCTGCGCGCCATGCGGGTCTTCGTCACGGGCGCCTCGGGCTTCGTCGGTCGGAGATTGATGCCCCGGCTGCTCGAAGAGGGCTTCGAGGCGATCGGGGCCGACCGCGAGGTCGACGTGACCCGTCCCGAGGCCGTGCGCCGCGCTCTCCGGACTCATGCCCCCGATGCGGTGATCCATCTGGCCGCCATGAGCTCCGTCGCCCGGTCCTGGGAGCAGCCCGAGCTCTGCTACCGGCTGAACTTCCTCGGCTCCCGGACGCTGCTGCGGGGCGTGCTCGAGACCTGCCCCGGGGCCCGCGTGCTGCTCGTCGGATCGGCCGACGAGTATGCCGCCGCTCATCCCCAGGCGCGGCCCTTCGACGAGAGCACGCCCCTTCGCCCGCGCTCGCCCTACGCCCGATCCAAGGCGGCCGCGGAGGTCCTGGCCGCTCGCCTGGCCGTCGAGGGTCTCGACGTGATCCGGATCCGGGCCTTCAACCATACGGGGGCGGGCCAGTCGGACCAGTTCGTGGCCTCGAGCTTCGCTCGGCAGCTGGCGGCCATCGCCCTGGGGCATCGCCCGGCGCAGATGCGCGTGGGCAACCTCGACTCCGTGCGGGACTTCCTGCATGTCGACGACGTGCTCGACGCCTACTGCGCCCTGCTCGATCCGGCGGCTCCGGTCGGCGTCTACAACGTCGCGAGCGAACGGGCCGTCCCGATCCGGTCCGTGCTCGACGAGCTGATCACGATCTCCGGCGTCGAGCCGCGCATCGAGATCGACCCGGCGCGATGGCGCGAGACGGACTGGCTGGTCGGGGACGCGTCGAAGCTGCGGCGCGCGACCGGCTGGCGTCCGCGAATCCCTCTGGAGTCGCTGCTCGAGGAGCTCTACCGGTACTGGCTGCGGGTCGACGCCGAGTGAGGCCCGACGCGCGCCGAGGCCCTCTCCAGGGCTCCGCCCTACCCCAGGCAGAGCCCGACCCAGCAGCCCGTCCCGTCGACGATCTCCCGTCGGGCCGCGACCTCTCGCAATCCTTCCTCTTCGAATCGCGCCAACACCTCGGCCGCATCCTCTGCGAGCAGCCCTGCCAGAGCCAGACGGCCGTCGGGCTCCAGCCGCTGCGCCACCTCGTGGGCGATCGGTAGGAGCTCGCGCTTCAGAAGGTTCGCGACCACCAGCGGCCAGCGCAGGCCCCCGGGCAGCGCGACGTCGATCGCGCCCACCGCGAAGCGGACGCGATCCGAGAGTGCGTTGCGGCGAGCGGCCTCCTCCGCGGCCTCGATGGCGACGGGGTCGAGGTCGAAGCCGAAGGCCTCGCGGGCACCGAGGGCGACGGCAGCCAGCGCCAGCACTCCGCTGCCGGTGCCGACGTCGAGGACACGGTCGAAGCGAGGGGTCGAAGCCGGATCGTCGTAGAGCTCCGCGAGCCAGTCGAGACAGAGCCGCGTCGAGGCGTGCCGGCCCGTGCCGAAGGCCTGGCCGGGATCGATCACGACCTCCTGCTGTCCGGGCCCGAGCGATCGCTCCACGAAGGGAGGGCGCACGACGAGGCGGGACGAGATCTCGAGGGCCTCGATCCCCGCCTTCCAGGCCTCGCTCCAGTCGATCTCGGGCACGGCCTCGGCCGTCCCGATCCGCGCCTCGGCGGAGGCGGCCCCGAGGACCGCCTCCCGTACGGCCTCGATCCGATCGATCCGGGCATGGACGACCGCCTCGAAGCGCCCGCCGGGCGCCTCCGACTCCTCGGCCCCGCTCGCCCCCGCCTCGAAGGCCTCGGCCAGCAGCCACTCGCGCTCCTGTGCCGTGCTCGACGAGAGCGTGAATCGCCGGTACTCATCGCTCATGGGTCGCCCCCTCCTGCTCGGCCTGCTGGTGCTCGTCGCGATCGGCTCCAGCGGTTGTTACTACACCCATCTGGCTCGCGGCCAGCTCGCCCTGCTCTGGGCCCGCCGTCCGATCGAGGAGGCTCGCACCGACCCCGGCCTGAGCGGATCGACGCGCCGCCTGCTCGACCTCGTCGGCCCCATCCGGCGCTTCGCCCGGGAGCTCGGGCTTCGGGTCGGAGATCAGTACACCGACTACGTGGACTGGCCGGGCGATCGGATCGTCACGACGATCGTGCGCACCCGGGAAGGCACGCTCGAGGCCGTCCCCTTCCGGTTCCCCTTCATCGGTCGCCTGCCCTACAAGGGCTATTTCGACCGGGAGCGCGCGATTCGCGAGGCCGAGCGGCTGCGGAGCCGGGACTTCGACGTGTGCCTGAGCGGCGTGGCCGCCTACTCGACGCTCGGCTGGCTCGATGATCCGGTGACCGCCCCGATGCTGCAGCGCGGCCCGGCGACCCTGGTCGAGACGATCCTCCACGAGCTCGTCCATGCGACGGCCTTCGTGCCCGACGCCGCCGACTTCAACGAGAGCGTCGCCCAGTTCATCGGTCAGGAGGCGGCGGTCCGATTCTTCCGCGAGCTCGAGGGGACGCTCGAGGCGGACCGCGTGGTCTCCCCGGGCGTACGCTCCGACTGGCCCAGCGCCCAGCGCGTCCGGGATTTCGTCGAAGACCGAAGAGCGGTCGCTCGGCTGACGGTGGGGCTTCGGGAGCGGCTGATCGCGCTCGAGGGCGAGCCGGACAGGGATTCCTGGCGGGAGAGGCTCGAGGCCGAGACGCGGTCCCGCATGGCCGAGCTTCCGCTTCGCGTGCTCGAGGCAGAGCGAGTGTCGCGGGCGGCTCGGCTCTCGGATGCCTGTCTGGCGCTCCGCGGGACCTATGTCCGGGACCTGCCGCGCCATGCCCGGGTGCTCGACGCTCTCGGCGGCGACCTCGCTGCGATGGTCGAGCGCGTCTCACTCTGGGCCCGGGAGTCCCGTCCCGTCGAGGCGTTCTACACGGTCGATCCGCCCGTCGACCCGGCGATCGACCCGGC
>CAYXLY010000557.1:0-2923 GCA_964466005.1 uncultured Spirochaetaceae bacterium
GGAATGTCCGCAGGCGGACGTGGCCATCGCGGCGGCGGTGACGGGCTGTCTGAAGGCCCTCTGCGAACCGGACCTGGCGCGACAGGAGCGCCTGCGCGCGCTCGAGACGCCGCGGCTCGCTCGCCTCCTTCGAGCCACGATCCGGGATGGAGAGCGGGCGTGGATCGACGACGCGGACTACCTGATC
The DNA here is from genome assembly GCA_964466005.1 of uncultured Spirochaetaceae bacterium. Lineage (GTDB taxonomy): Bacteria > Myxococcota_A > UBA9160 > UBA9160 > UBA4427 > UBA4427. The sequence goes on from CAYXLY010000557.1 coordinate 188, forward strand.
GCCCTGGGGCAGGACGAACGTCCGCGGCAGGCGGCGGAGCTCTGGAGCACGCTGATCGATCGGGACGTCCGCAGCCAGACGGAGGACACCCGTCTGCGCTCGGCGCTCGATGTCCTGTGCAGCGAAGGGCCGCTCTCGTCCCGGATCCTGCGGCGGCTGCGGACGGTGACGCCGGCGGGGCGGGAGCCTTCGCGAGACGCACTCGAATGCGTCTGGCGCGAGCTCGCGGACTGCCTGCGCGAGGGGCGCATGTTCCGTGCCGAGGCCTGAGACGAGATGGCTGATCACCTGCGAGCACGGAGGCCATCGCGTGCCCCCCGCCTGGGCGGCGCTCGCACGCGGGAAGACGCGGCTGCTCGGCTCCCACCGCGGATGGGACGCCGGCGCGCTGGCGGTCGCACGGAGTCTGTCGCTGCGTCTCCAGGCGCCGCTGGTCGCGACCACCGTGACGCGGCTCCTGGTCGACGCCAATCGTTCGCCGCACAACCCGGCCGTCTTCTCGGAGCTCACGCGCGACCTCCCGCGGAGCGAGCGGGCGCGCCTGCTGGCCCGTCTGCACGCGCCCCATTGGAGGCACGTGCGAGCGGCGCTCGATCGCATCGGCGAGCCCGTCCTCCATCTGGCGATCCACAGCTTCACGGAGAAGCTCGGCCCGACGCCGCGTCGATTCGACGTCGGTCTCCTCTATGATCCGGCGCGGACCGGAGAGTCTTCGTGGGCGGCCCGGCTGAAGGCGCAGCTCCGGGCCGCGGATCCCACTGTCCGCGTGCGGCGCAACGCCCCCTACCGGGGCCGGTCGGACGGGCTCGTGACGGCTCTTCGCAAGGAGCGTGCGGCCTCGGGCTACCGGGGGCTCGAGGTCGAGCTGAATCAGACGCACCTGCGACGGGCCTCGGATCGCGCCTGGCTGGTGGAGCGGCTCTGCGCGAGCCTTCTCGCGGTCGCTCGCGCCGAGCGGGACGGGTCGACGCGTCCGGGGGCAGTGTCGACCCGCTGCAGACCGGACTCGACCGGCCCGCGGAGCGCGCAGGATCGGAGGTCGTGACATGAAGGACCCGGCGTCGCCGCAGGTCTCGCTCTGCTTCGTCTGCCTCGGAAACATCTGCCGCTCGCCCACCGCCGAGGGCGTCTTCGCCAAGCTCGTGCTCGAGGCGGGGCTGCAGGAACGGATCGTCGTCGACAGCGCGGGGACCGGCGCCTGGCACGCGGGCGAGCCTGCGGATGCCCGCGCGCGTCAGGAGGCGAAGCGCCGGGGGATCGAGCTGCGGAGCATCGCCCGCGCGATCACGGTCGAGGACTTCGACCGGCACGATCTGCTGCTCGCCATGGATCGATCCAACGTGGAGGCGCTGTCGGCACTCGCGCGGAGCGAGACCGATCGGGAGAAGGTGAGACTCTTCCGCTCCTTCGACCCACTCTCGCCGGAGGATGCCGAGGTCCCCGATCCCTACTACGGAGGGACGAACGGCTTCGAGCGGGTCTTCGATCTCTGCCTCGCCGCCGGCAACGGCTTGCTCGCCCATCTGCGCGGCGCCTACGGACCATGACCTCGCAGCGGGAGAGAGGCCCGGAGCGCGACGCGCTGCTCGCGGTCGCCGAACGAGTCGGAGCCGGGCTCGTCGACGTGCGACGCCTTCACGGCGGCTCGATCCACGAGGCCTGGTCGGTGTCGCTCGACGACGGACGCTCCGTCTTCGTCAAGACCGACGCCCGTGCTCCGGCGGACCTCTTCTTCGAGGAGGCTCGGGGGCTGGCCTGGCTGGAGGCGGGACTGAGCGGCGACGCAGGGCTCTCGGTCCCGTCGGTGATCGCGTGCGAGCCGGAGTTCCTGGTTCTCGAGCTGCTCGAGCCGGGCCCGCCCGTGTCCGACTTCGACGAGCGGCTCGGCCGTGGACTCGCCGCGCTGCATCGCAGCGGAAGCGATCTGCACTTCGGACTCGACTCGGACAACTACGTCGGCGGCCTGCCACAGCCGAACGAGACGCGGGCCGACTGGCCGGCCTTCTATCGGGACTGCCGACTGGCGCCCATGCTCGCTCGTGCGGGGCCCTCGCTTCCGGCCGCGCTCCGGCGCCGTTTCGACGTGCTCTTCGAGCGGCTCGAGACGGAGTGCGGCGACCCCGAGCCGCCGGCGCGGCTCCACGGGGATCTGTGGAGCGGGAATCTCCTTCGGGATCGGCAGGGGGGACCGGTGCTGATCGACCCGGCGGTCCATGCCGGCCATCGGGAGATGGATCTCGCGATGATGCGACTCTTCGGGGGCTTCTCTCCCGAATGCTTCGCCGCCTACGCGTCGACCTGGCCGCTGCAGCCGGGCTGGGAGCGCCGGGTCGATCTCTGGCAGCTCTATCCCCTGCTCGTTCACGTCGTGCTCTTCGGCGGCAGCTATGTCGGATCGGTGGAGGCTGCCCTCCGTCGCCTCGCTCGAGGGGACGCGAAGGGAGGGTGAGCGATCGCAGGGGCTTGCTGCGGTGGCTCCGAAGGAGACGCCCGGGGTGCCCGAGGCCGATAAAGACGTCTCGGGAATCGCCGACGAGCGGAGGGCGATCGCCGGAGGGCGTCGCGCTCTGTCCCCCCTTGAGACAGGAAGCCACGGACCCGCGAGGTCTGCATTCCGTGCTTGATCCGCCTTCGAGGCGTCGCGTAGGATGCGAGCCGAGGCGTCTTCTCGACGTCTCCTCAGCCTCGGAGAGGGGCAGGCAAGGGGGGAGCATGGGGTCCAGGAAATCGGGGCGC
>CAYXLY010000558.1:0-2891 GCA_964466005.1 uncultured Spirochaetaceae bacterium
CACGGCGATAGGTTCGCGAAATCGCTTGTGTGTGCCGTGTGGAGCCGAAGAACTCCTGATCGATGGGCCTGGCCTCGACCTTCCAATCGGCGATCTGCCCCGGAAAGCGAGCGGGGTTCTTGTGAAGAGGACGGTTCGTTTCCCACGGATCGGAGAGAGTGGCCAGAGCGCTCACGAGGAGAAGGCCCGACACGAAGGCGAAGGAGCCGAGGGGCCAGGGTGTCGGAGCTGGGATCACGTTCTCCGGATCGCGACCACTCGTGTCGTCCGCGGGAAGCCAGCGGACGAGAACGGAGTTGATTCGGTCGATCAGCAGGATCCCGACGACGATCATGATGAGACCCTGGGCCGTATGCACGGCCGACACGCTCGAGGACGGGAAGAAGATGATCCAGAGAACGCGAAGTTGATTGACCAGGAGACCGACGAGAGGCGCCGAGCCGACGAGAAGCCAGGAGCAGGCCCGGGAATGGGGAAGCGAGTGCTGATAGACGATCGCCGCCATGATGAGTGTCTCGATCGAGCGTAGGCCGCTGCAGCCTTCGATCACCTGGAACACGTTCCAGGGTGTGTAGATCAGGTCTGCGAGCACGAGATGCTCCACTCCCAGAATGGAGAGGAGAACCCCACTCGTCTGGGCAGTGAAGAGCTGCATCGAATGAATGATCGAGTTCAGCAGGAAGCCAGGAATCGGCAATGCAAGGAGGATGAATAGCGCCGGGAGTCGGATCAGCCGGACTGCTTGAGAGCCGCCGAGCAGCGCAGCAGCTCCGATCAGGGTCAGTGAGAGAGAGACGAGTGCCAGCGAGGGCTCGCTCGTATAGTAGGCCCAGACGTTGAGAAGGATCGCGGTCAGAAGAATCGGGACGCCCCAGGCGGCCGCAGCGGATCGGCCGATGCAGCTGCGCAAGCGAGAGATACGGGATGCCAGGAAGTACCCCGCGAGTGCGAAGATCAGGAGGGGCGTCTTCTGATTGGGTACGAAGAGCTGTCCCTCGATCGGATCCAGTCGGTTCTCGTTGACGGGCGAGATCGGAGAGAAATCCGCCAGATGTCGGTAGCCGATCGCCATGAGGACGAGCAAGAAGACTGCGGGCCCCCAGTCGAGGAGTCGCGTGCGGAGGCCAGAGCGACCGAGCTGTAATGAGGATGTGTTCAGGGAGGGCATGGTCGATTCGACGAAGGGGAAGACGGCCGGCGGTGGCCAGGGAGTCTGCGGAGTCCGCGAATGGGATCAAGATAGCGCGCCCCCCGTGGCCTTCCCGGGGCGGTCCAGAAGCACGTGCCCCCGCACGTTCAGATTCACTCGGTCGGGCTCCGGCTTGGAGCCAGACCGAGGCTTCCCTGGAGGAATCGAGAGATCGCTCCGAGGCTTCGAGGGACCGCAGCCCAGCCTCCCCATGCCGGAAGCCTCGGGATCGGTCGCGCGCCGACCCGCGCGGCTCATCCTCCGCGCCGCCCCCGCCTCAGTACATCTCCCGCAGGTAGATCAGCTGCTCGCGCCCCTCCCAGATGCCGAAGGTCGCGCGGGCGCGCGGATCGTCGTCGAGCCGTCCGTCGAGATTCCCGTCCTCGGGCCAGTCGAAGCGGAGCCAGGGGACGTCCGCGCCGGTCGCGCCGAGGTCGACGACGACGTCGACGGCGCCTTCGTCGCCCGGGGCGCTCAGGACCAGCCCCGCCTCGCCGGAGAGGAGCGGGGTGTTCTCGATGGTGGCGTCCGTCGACAGGCCGGTCGGAGCGGGGCTCAGATCGAGAGCGGCGACGGGAATCCGGGTGCAGCTGTCGGCGTCCTCGTCGACGAAGGCGGTGCCGTCGAAGCGCTGGGTCCGCAGGGACATCGGGAGCGCGACCAGGTCCGAGCCGAAGGCGTTGTCGACGCGCACGCGACCGAGCTGGAAGCGGTTCGACACGTCGAAATCGATGCCCGCTCCGACCGCGGTACCGCCGATGGTGGCGGGATTGAGGGGGTAGGCTATGTCGTCGAGGTCGCGGACGTCGACGGCCAGCTCGATCTCGGCGTCGAAGGGAGCGACCGGATTCGTGCGCTCCAGCACGAGGCCGGAGCCCGCAGAGAAGGTCAGCACTCCCGTTCCGTCTCCGTTCGGGACGATGACGGGGTCCGCGCTCGGGTCCGGGAGGCGGCTCGTGTCGACCGGCACGCCGTTGGCCGCATAACGACGGGGGCCGAGCGACCCGTTCGTGAGCCGCCACCAGTCCCCTGCGTAGTTGGCCGTGCGTCCGCCCGCTGCGTTGACGGCGGTCACGGTGATCACGGGCTCCTCGCCGGGGACGTACCCGAAAGGCTGTCCGAGCCACGTGAAGGCGCCGATCGCGCAGGTCGTACCGAGGCGCGGCGTATTGATCGCGATCTCGAAGCGGCTCGGGGCGAAGCGACCGACCGTTCCCGAAGCGGTTCCGAGAAGCGGGCCCGTCCCGAGATAGTCGTCGTCGGCGACCCGCGCGCGGAGTCGGATCGCGCCGACCTCGTCGAAGGCGAAGGTCGAGCCCTCGAAGGTGCCCGCAGGCGCGATCGCCACGAAGTCGGTCGCGTTCGAGAGCGAGCCGTCGTCGGCAATGCCGTTGCGGCCGCCCGCCGGAGCGACGAGCGCGGTCGATTCGATCCGGATCCGCTCGGGCCGGGACTCACGGCCGAAGCTCGGCGTCCGGCTGCCTTCCGCGTCTCGGGCCTCGACGCGGACGCGGAAGGCCTCGCCGGCACGGGCGAAGACCGGACCGTCCGGTGTGCCGACAGCGGGGTTCGGCTCGCCCGTCGAGCTCTCCACCCGCGTCACCCGAAGATCCGCTGGACGCGACACGAAGCCGCCCGTGCTGCCACGGATCGGGGCCTTCGGGACGGTGTCGTCCAGGACCCCGATGGCGAGTCGCCCGAC